>NZ_JFHO01000173.1:0-4076 GCF_000724705.2 Acidiphilium sp. JA12-A1 | reverse complement strand
TAGCTGACCGCATGGATGACGCGCAGGTAGATCGCGAGAGCCACGAGGTTGAGGGCTGAATGGTGTGCCGGTCTCCATGCCTTCCGGGACGGCTGCCAGCGTGGTCGCCCCACAGCACGGACAATGGCCGGCATAGCGTTCGACGCGGGTGACGACCGGCTTGATCGGCGGCAGATCGATCTTGTCGTAGCGCTGCGCGAGGCGCTGATCCGCGTCAGTCAGCCCGGCACGGCAGTGCTGGCAATGCGCCGCCTTCGCGATCACCGTCTGATCGGGGTTCTCGGCAAGCAAGCGACCGCCACCCTCACGGCCGAGACTGCCTTTGCGGGGCCCCTTGCGCGGACTTTTCTCGGGCCGGTTTGGCTTCTGCCCGCGCGATGGCGGCAGGCTCGAATTGTCCGGCCGCTTCGGCGGTTCGTTTAGCCGCGCCTCCAACTCCGCAATCCGGCGTTCCGCATCCGAAAGCCGGATTGCCAGTTCCGCGTTCCTGCGCTCGGATGATTGCAACGCGTCCCATAGCGCGCGGATCAGCGCGTCTTTCTCAGCGTGCGATAGGAGAGACAGGTCAGGAAGCTCGTTCACGCCTCCCGTCGAATCGTATCCGCCGTGGTCACGTCAATTCACAATCGATTCAACTTATCGACGGACCAGGATGAGCAGATACAATTTGATGGCTGGTTGAAAGCAAACGACTGTACACCATAGCGCCCACCTTCTGTATCGGAAGGGCCATTTATGCCTGCGATATTAAGGGTGAACTGATCCGTTAAGGGGTTGGCTGTCGCTGATTCGGTCAGCGTATAGGTGAGGCCATCGGCGATCAGGCTGGCGCGAGCACCTGCCGTTGTAAGCCCCAGAATGACGACAGCGCTGGCAACATGGCGAAACTTCAACATGAACGTCCCTTTCGAAAGGCTGGCGTTGACTGACGCGGTCGGTTCATTTCGGTTCGGCTGCTTTACGCAGGGGAGGCGCCGATTTGGGCCGCAAAATAGAACAAGCAATTCCCATGCCGAGCTAAATAAGTTCGTAAAATCAATGAATAAAATATTTTAGACAAGCGAGATGTAAAATCTCCTGACACTACTTTTGGTGGTGCAGTTAATAAAACAATATTTTCGGTTGTGTAAATTGGACGAAGAGCCGTAAAGCCAGAACCTGTAGCGCGACGATCAGGAAGAGAAAGTGATCGCGGCCTTGGAACGTTAATCGGGTTTGTTCGACGCTGGCAAGCGGGTTTCGGCGACTTGATTGTCGTGGAGCGACAAATTGACGCTTTCGGTGATTGTCGCGCGTGTGGGTGGGCGTCCTGGTCCGGTTTGTCGTTGGATGGCGGTTTTGCGGCGATAGCTTTCGACGTTCATCTCGAAGATGGTGGCGTGGTGAACTAGGCGGTAAACGGCGGCGAGTGTCATGGCGGGATCGGGGAACACCTTTCCCCACTCGCCGAAGGTGGTTGGCGGTGATCATCAGGGGGCTCTGGTGCAAATAGCCTGACGAGCCAAAGGTTGTGGCTGCGAGGCTGCGGTGTTGTCGCCTTATTGGGCTGCGAGGACGGCCTCCCAGACGGCAGGCGCAGGTCGACCCCGAAGATGTAGCCGACCGCGGCGGAACTGCCCCTTGCGGATCCGTCGCAGCAATTCGATCCCGGCTATCGTGATCGCCGCGGTCTCGAACCGCTTGAACCCGAGCATCGGACCGATCCGCGACTTCACGCCCCGGTGGTTCCTGCTCAACGAGGTTATTCAGGTACTTCGATGACCGCAGCTTGGTGTCAGTAGCCAGTTCACCGTCAGCCTTCATCTCGCGCACAGCGCGGTGCGATGCGGCATAGCCGTCCAGCGTGATGGTCCGCGGACCTGAGCCCTGACCCTTGATCGCCTTGCGGAAGAACGCCTTGGCCGCGTCCATAATATCAGCCAGCCACGCCCCAACAGACTGACGGCTCCCCCCTACCCCTCACGGTTTTCTTCCTTCGCAGCCTCGGCCGCCCATAGCGCAAACCACAACATGCGGGGCGGCTCGCGGTGGGTGCTATTGGCCGGGTCCGTCAGCCATCTCCGCACTGCCTGCGGGGTCGATCCGCACCAGGCCGCAAAGGCAAGCTGGGTCATGCCCGCGCGCGCCAGGGCCGCCCGGATCTCCTCGGGAGACGGCGGATTTTCGGGCAAGACCGTGCGGTGTGGCGCCATAGTTGAAGGCATTGCACCGCTGATGCGGTGCCGACAAGGGCAAGATGAGCCCGCGATCAGTCCACCGCCAGCCGGTCAGTGTCGAACATGTGCAGCATGGACAGGAAATCTGGCCGCACGCCGCGTCCGGCTCATGCGGCCGCCCTCCGAAAGCCCTCCCCTCCCCTCGCCTTCTGCAAGGCTTTGAGTTTGTCGAGGAACCGGTCAGCCGCGACATAAGGCGGCCAGGGCTCCCACGGCGCCACCGCATCCGGCAGATCGAGCGGGTCATGCGCCATAGGTTCGATCTCAATGCCGAGGGTCTTGCGCAGCGCCGGCCGGCGCCACCCCACAACATGAAGCGCCTCATTGGCGGCGGCCTGGTGATCCGCCTGCTTATGCTCGCGGTGGCTGGCGACGGTCCAAGGGGGCAGGTCATAGCGCCGATTGACGGCCGCCTGTAGCCGCGTATCGAGGGCGCGGAACGCATCGCCGAGAATGGGCTTGAGCGGCGTGATGATATCCAACCCGCCCATCAGCGCCTCAGGGGCGTCGTGCAGCAGCTCCCGCAATGCCTCACTGGCGGTCAGTGGCCGGCCGGGCATCGCCTCGCGGATCGCCAGCACCGCCAGGCTGTGCTGGGCCACGGACAACGGATAATCCCATGCCGAGTGCCCGCCCCATCGATTGGTACGGGACAGCCCTACGGCCAAATCGCGATCGGTCCAGGCATCAGACCGGGGATTGAGCAAGTCGATCTTGCTGCCCGACTGAAACATTATCCACGCTCTTGTCATTGGCGGCTCCTTGTCTGCCGGTTTCTTCACCGGACATCCAAAGAAATAGCACCGTTGGTGCTATTTTCCAACTTAAAGAACAGTCATGTGTTCCTGCTTGTTGCTGTTATTTACTTCACTTTTATCAAATCATCGCCCCGCCGTTGCGCGTCGGGCTTGCCGCTCCTGCTCGGGCTGCTCGGCTCGTTCCACCCGCCGGATTTCAGCACCGCTCTCGGCCGCACGCTGCCAATAGCTACGCGCCTGGTCGCCCGCCTGGCTGTCAGCCTGGCCGGTGATCTGCCCTGCCTTCTGCTCGGCACGCAGCGCCATCAGATACCCGGAAATTTTCTCGGCATCGGCAGCCGCCCTGAAGATCTCTCGCGCGTCTTGCTGCAAGGCTTTGATCCAGCTTCCGACATAGGCCGCATGCTGGCCCGGATCATGGCCTATCCCCAGCTTGTCCGCGATCATCAGCGAGGCAATCTCCGCCCTTAACTCCTCCCGCGCATAGGCTTCTGATCCGAACGGCGTGCCAAGGTCAGGCCGGTTCAGCCGCGAGGGGTGGCCTGTCGCGTGCCCCTTATGCCGACATCGGCATAAGGGGCATAATGCCGAGATCCGGATTATGCCGCATCTGCTCGGCAGGGCGCGGTTGGCGGTATGATCGCACCAATCCCATTCGGCATAATCTTCATCGCTCCAACAACATGGAGCACGACGATCATGCCTCAATATTTGCAGACCTGCATCGAGCCGTATCTGGACTCGTTCGCCGAGAGCTTTGCGGCGGAGAATTACACCGCCGGCACGGTCAAGACCTACCAATCGATCCTGCGGAAGGTGGGGCACGCGATGGATGTCGAGGGCATCAGTCCTTCGGCGTTGACGCTCGACATGGCCGAGCATCTGGGACGCAAGGTGCCGCGCAAGAAGACGGGCTCGGTATGGCCGTATAGGTTGGCCCGCCGGTTCGCGCAGCATCTGCTCGATATCGGCGTCACGCAGCCGGTGCCGTTGACCGAGGCGCAGCAGGCGCGCGCGACCCTGCTGGCGAACTTCGAGACCTATCTGGTCAAGCATCGCGGCCTGAGTCCGCGGACGATCTATCACACGCTGCGGTTCGCCA
>NZ_JFHO01000174.1:0-1900 GCF_000724705.2 Acidiphilium sp. JA12-A1 | reverse complement strand
CGCCGCGCTGGACGAGGCCGCCGCACTCGACGCCCGCGCCGCCCGCGGCGACTGGGCCGGCCCGCTGCACGGCGTGCCCTGGGGCTGCAAGGACCTGATCGACACCGCCGGCCTCGTCACCGATCGCGGCGCCGAACCCTTTCTCGGCCGCCTGCCGGAACAGGATGCCGTCGCGGTCCGCCGCCTGCGCGCCGCCGGCGCCGTGCTGCTCGGCAAGACCACCGTCGGCGCGCTCGGCTACGGCGATGTCTGGCACGGCGGGCGCACCCGCAACCCGTGGAACACGGAGGAAGGCGCCTCCGGCTCCTCCGCCGGTTCCGCCGCCGCCGCCGCCGCCGGGCTTTGCGGTTTCGCCCTCGGCACCGAAACCCTCGGCTCGATCGTCGCCCCCGCCGCGCGCTGCGGCGCCGTCGGCCTGCGCCCCAGCTTCGGCCGCATCGCCCGCACCGGCACGATGCCGCTCTGCCCGAGCCTCGACCGTCTCGGCCCGCTCTGCCGCGATGCCGGCGACGCCGCGCTGATCCTCGCCCTCCTCAACGGCGCCGACCCCGACGATCCCTCCAGCCTCGACATCCCCTTCGGCGGCGATGCCGGGCGCGACCCCGAAGGCCTGCGGCTCGGCATCCTGGCGGCCGATTTCGCCGACCCCTCGGCGGAAGCCGCCCGCGCCGCGATCGAGCATTGCCGCGCCCTCGGCGTCGTCCCGGTGCCGGTCGAACTGCCCGCGCTGCCCTGGGAAAGCCTGGTCTCCCTGCTGATGGCCGAGGCGGCGGCGAGCTTCGAGCCGCTCACCCTCTCCGGCGCCGACGACCTGCTCGCCCGCCAGGACGAATCCGCCTGGCCCAACCAGTTCCGCCTCGCCCGCTTCCTCTCGGCGGTCGACCACATCCAGCTCGACCGGCTGCGCCGCCGCGGCATGATGGCGATGCGCGACCTCCTCGCCGGGGTCGATCTCCTCGCCGCGCCCTTCGGCGTCGGCGCGCTGCCGACGCTGGCCGCCTTCACCGGCCATCCCTGCCTCTGCCTGCCGGTCGGCTTCACCCTCTCGCCGCCGCGCCCCTCCGCCGGCATCGCCGCCGACGCCCCGGCCAACACCCAAGCGCGCCGCGTCCCCGCCGCGCTCTGCCTCTGGGGCAGGCTGTTCGACGAGGCGCCGATGCTCGCCCTCGGCCACGCCCTCGCCCGGCGCTGCGCGCTCGACCTCCGCCCGCCGCACGGCCTGACCGGCGCCACATAAGGACAAACGCGCCGCATGACCCGGACCCATTCCCCCGCCGAAGACCCCGACCTCGCCGGCGACATCGCCGCGATCCGCCCGAGCGGCCTGTTCGATCCCGGCCATTACGCGCTGCAGGCGCAGGACATGCCGGCCGGCACCGACCCGCTCACCGATTTCTGCCGCCGCGGCTGGCGCGCCGGGCATCGCCCCAACCCCTATTTCGACCCCGCCTTCTACCTCACCCGCAACCCCGACATCGCCGCCTCCGGCGCCAACCCGCTGCGCCACTACATCGATTTCGGCGACCGCGAGGGCCGCGACCCCTCGCCGCTGTTCCACGCCGGCTGGTATCGCGAGACCTACGGCATCCCCGATGGCGCCAACGCGCTGGCCGATTTCCTCTCCCGCCGCCGCACCGGCAAGGTCAGCCCGGTCCCGCTGTTCGACCCGCAATGGTATCTCGACAACAACCCCGACGTCGCCGCCGCCGGCAGCGATCCGTTCGAGCATTTCTGCGCCTTCGGCGCCGCCGAGCGGCGCGACCCGAGCCCGGATTTCGACATCGGCTTCTACGCCGCCCGCTATGCCGACGAGATCGCCGGCGGCAATCCGTTCCTGCACTATCTCGCCCATCGCGGCGGCGGCTTCCACCCGCGCCGGCCGGCCGGCGAGCGGCTGATC
>NZ_JFHO01000175.1:0-265 GCF_000724705.2 Acidiphilium sp. JA12-A1 | reverse complement strand
GCCCGGGCCGAGGGCGAGCTGGCCGAGCACGATCAGCGCGTCCCGCCGCGTGACGTGCGGCAGGTCGGGGCCGGGTTCGGCGAGGCCTTCTGCCTGCATCAGCGCGCGGGCGTGCTCTGGCGCGCCGGCATTCACCAGCTCGATCACGCCGCGCCAGAGCACGTCGCGCCGTTCGGCCTCCGGCGCGGCGCGGCTGGCGAGGGCGGCGAAGCGGAGCGGGGTTTCGGGGGCGGCGACGCGGGCGGCCTCGAGCGCGGCCTCGGCG
>NZ_JFHO01000176.1:0-825 GCF_000724705.2 Acidiphilium sp. JA12-A1 | reverse complement strand
GGCGGCGTTCGGCGGGGCGCCGCGGCTGCTCGGCATGGCGGGGCTGGCCTGGCTGTTCGGCCTGCGGCACGCGATGGACGCGGACCATATCGCGGCGATCGACAATGCGGTGCGGCGGCTGGCCGGGCGCGGCCGGGCCGCGAGCCTCGCCGGGCTGTTCTTCTCGCTCGGGCATTCGAGCGTCGTCGTGCTGCTGGCGGCGGCGGTCTCGTTCGGCGCGGGGGCGCTGCGGGGGCATCTCGACGCCGTGACGCGCGATGGCGCCTGGATCGGCACGATCGTCTCGGTGGGGTTTCTGGCGCTGATCGCCGGGGCGAATCTCGTGGCGTTGCGGGCGGAGACGCGCGGCGGCGCGGCGCCGGGGGGCGTGCTGAGCTGGCTGGCGCGGCCGCTGTTCCGCCTCGTGCGGCGGAGCCGGGACATGTATGCGATCGGGTTCCTGTTCGGCCTCGGCTTCGACACGGCGACGGAGATCGGGCTGCTCGCGCTCTCGGCCGCGGGGACGGCGCACGGGATCGCGGCGTGGCGGCTGATGGCGCTGCCGGCGCTGTTCACCGCCGGGATGTCGCTGGTCGATACCGCCGACAGCGCGCTGATGACGCGGGCCTATGGCTGGGCGCTGCGCGACGGGCGGGCCCGGCGGCGCTACAACGTGACGCTCACGGCGGTATCGGCCGCGATCGCGGTGGTGGTCGGCGGCGCGGAATTGCTCGGCCTGGCGGGGGACGGGGTCGGGACCGGGGTGGCGCGGGTGGCGGCGATGCTGGACGCGCACTGGTCGGGCCTCGGCATGATCATCACGCTGATGCTGGCGGGGCTGTGGCT
>NZ_JFHO01000177.1:0-242 GCF_000724705.2 Acidiphilium sp. JA12-A1 | reverse complement strand
CCACCATCGCGCGGCGCGATGGCGGCGCCGGCGAGCGCCTCTCCTGCGACCTCGTGCTGATGTCCGGCGGCTTCACCCCGAGCGTGCATCTCTTCTCGCAGAGCCGCGGCAAGCTCCGCTTCGATCCCGCGCTCGACGCCTTCATCCCCGGCGAGCCGGCCGAGGCCTGCCGCGCCGCCGGTGCCGCCGCCGGCACCACCTCGCTGGCCGACGCCCTCGCCTCCGGCCGCGCCGCCGGCGAG
>NZ_JFHO01000178.1:0-323 GCF_000724705.2 Acidiphilium sp. JA12-A1 | reverse complement strand
TCGGCGAGGATGGCGGCGAGGGCGGCGGCGGCGGGTTCGGCCTCGGGGCCGGAGGCCTCGATCGTCACCGCGGCACCGCCCTTCGCGCCGAGCGCCATCAGCGCGGTCGGGCTGTCGAGCGGGGCGACGCGGCCGTTGTGGCGGAGGCGCAGCGTGGCGTCGAACCGGGCGGCGGCCTCGACACAGCGCGCGGCGGGGCGGAGATGCAGGCCGTTCGGATCGGCCAGCGTGACCGCGCGGGTGAGCGTGGCGGCTGGCGACGGCGGCGCGGCGTGTTCTTGGGTGCCGAGCGCATCCTGTTTCGGCGCGAGCCCGGCCAGCGC
>NZ_JFHO01000179.1:0-281 GCF_000724705.2 Acidiphilium sp. JA12-A1 | reverse complement strand
GCGCAGGCCGCCGCGAAGGCCGCCGGCGTCGAGGAGCTGAAGGTCTCCGCCCACATGATGACGCTCGATGCCGGCCTGTTCTGCATCGTCAACGAGGCGAATCCCGCGGCGGCGCAGCGCGGCGGCCTGCCCGGCGTGCGCGTCTCGCCGCCGCCGCTCGCGCCCGACAGCGTCGAGATCCTCGCCTTCCGCCCGGATGGCTGGCTCTCCGGCCTGGGCGATGCCGCGCTCGTCCGCGTCGCCCGCGGCCCCGCCCGGGTGATGGTGACGGTCTACCAGCT
>NZ_JFHO01000180.1:0-2050 GCF_000724705.2 Acidiphilium sp. JA12-A1 | reverse complement strand
CTGACCCAGGAAGATGTTTCCAGTCCCGCACGCAGAACATCCTGAGCTTCAGCGATGAACGCCTCAWGGKTCTCGTTCAACAGGCGAACCAACTGCCGCTTCGAGATCGAAATCCCCAGCGATCGCAACAAGGCGAGCAACCGCGGCATCGTCGATTGACCCTGATGATATTGCACCAGCACGAAGCGGCGTAGTTCCGGACCGAAATGGCCTGCGGTTCCTTGAGGCAATGGTGCCAGGATCGTCCGGCCATCCGGCGTTATCCAGCGCTCTCGCAGGTAACGGGTCGCCGTCGCCGAAATCACGAGGTCCTGGACCAGAAAAGGTTCATGACCTTTGAAAACAGCTCCTGGCGGGACCTCAATCCCGATCACCTTTTCTTCGACTTTGACCCGGGGTGAGACCTTGCCCCGAACGGGACGCTTCTCCTGCTTCTGGGGCTTCGGCGGCGCTGTTCCTTTTTCCATGCCACTCGGTTTGATATGCGGGCGACCCTTCAGACCCTTCAGTCGCGCATTCTCTTCGCGCAATTCAGCAACGATCACCTTCAGGCTGGCGATCTCACCGAACAGTTCGACCAGCAGAGCTTCAAGCTCTGCACGGCTCAGCGCGGAAAGGGTGACGGACGGAGGCACATGACCCAAAGACTCCCCTGCGCCGAATCGGTGCAAGGAAAAAATGTACGGTCACCCACATTTTTGCCCCTCTTACTCAGTTCGTTTGCAACAGCAGGCGGATTCGCAATGGCCTGGACTGAAATCGCTCGGCAACGATATTGCCGGGCTGGATTGCGCTACGCAAGCGATCTCACCGATGCCGAATGGGCCTTGATCGAACCGCTTATGCCCCACCGCCGCGTAGAGGCCGGCCTCGCACGGTGTCGCTGCGAGCGATTGTAGAGGCTATTTTCTACATGCTGGCCATCCGCTACCATATGTGGATGGCCCCCTCCTTGCAAGATTTTTGCGGTGATGTGATCGGATCGCTTGCGTCCATATGTCCGGCCTGTTGGTGCGCTCGCACATGAACGCTGGTCAAGATGGTTTCCGCGAGGCGAGTTCCAAACAATGGAGCGACCTCATAGAGGGCCACTGGCAGCCTTGGAGTGTCTCGTGTCGGGGATCGATCACGCTATCCGCTCGTTATCTTGCAAGTTCCGACATCGGTTTACACGGTTGCAGATGAGTTGATCCCCTGTCTAGCCGATCTCTAAGCGGCGCCCGTTTCGGCGGAGGCGCCGATTTCATGGTGTAGGTCTCTCACGTCAGCATCAGCTTCGAGGCGATGCGCGCCATCTTGTTGGCTACCGCCACGGCGGCCAGTTTCGGCGGCTTGCGCTTGAGAAGCTCGAGGAGCCAGGGTGAGGCGGTCCTGCGGGAGCCCATTCGGAGCTGCAGGATGATGGCGGTAGCCCCCGCCACCAGCGTGCTTCGCAACGCCTTGTCGCGGCATTGTCAGGAATTCCGTGTATGGGTGGCCGGTTGAACATCAGGCCGCCAGGGCCCTTACGAAGCGATCGCCGAAGATGACGGCGAACTGAGCCTTTGCCATAGCCCATTCTCGAGGTGGCATCACCCATTCCTTTTTCGGGTCGGTTCAGGATCAGATAGAGGAACTTGGCGGCGGCCTCATCGCTCGGGAAATGGCCGCGCGCGCGGATCGCCCGACGCAGCTTGAAATTCAGGACTTCTATGGCGTTCGTCGTATAAATGATCCGACGGACCTCGCCGGGGAAGGAAAAGAACGGGATGACTTCCTGCCACACCCGACGCCAGCTCTGGCCGATGGCAGGGTATTTCCGGCCCCATGGCCCGGCCTCGAAGGCCACGAGTGCTGCCTCGGCGGCCCTGGCATCGACGGCCCGGTAGATCCTTGAGGGCAGTCTCGACCGCCTTGCGGTCCTTGTAGGACACGAAATCCATGGAGTTCCGGAGCAGATGGACGATGCAGGTCTGCACGATCGTCTCGGGAAAGACGGCAGTGATCGCCTCTGGCCCCCCCTTCAGGCCATCGACCACAGCCAGCAGGATGTCCTCGACGCCGCGGTTCT
>NZ_JFHO01000181.1:0-1962 GCF_000724705.2 Acidiphilium sp. JA12-A1 | reverse complement strand
GCCCGCAGGCGGCGCGAGCCGGCGCGGCCCATGTCGAAATCCTCGCCCGCCACATCGCCGCGATCGAGCTGCGTTACTGGTGGGCCGCGCGCCCGGGCGCGCCGCCCGCCTGGCACGAGGCCGGGCCGGCAGGCGCGCTGCCGCGCCTCATCCGGCTGCGCATCATCCCCGCCGCCGGGCAGCGCCCCTGGCCGGACCTGATCGCCGCCCCCTGGCGCGCCCCCTTCGCCGCCGGCGGATAGGCGCGCGGCCGCGCGCCGCGGCGGCACGCGCCGGCAGCGCCAGCATCGAGTGACACGAAACCTTAATTTTCAATTTTTCTTGAGTCGCGTAACCAGAACATCAATGGATTTCCTTCATTGGTATATCGCAAGCCTGCAGTCGCTGGTGCCCGGCGCGCTGCGGCGTCCGGCCGGGCAGGATGCGGCGATGACCGTCACCGCCGCCGCCGGCGCGCCGCCGGAAGCCGCCGAGATCACGCAGGAAGGGCGCGGCGGCGCCCGCGCGCTCGGCCGGCTGGGGCAGATGCGGCGGAGCGCGGTCATCCGGCCGGTGGTGCTGCGGCTGCGCGGCGCCGGCGCGCTGATCCGCCGCGTCACCCTCCCCGCCGCCGCGCGGCGCGACCTCGCGGCGGCACTCGCCTTCGAGATCGACCGCCTGACCCCCTTCACCGCCGACGAGGTGCTGGTCACCCACGAGATCCTCGCGCGCGACAACGCGCAGGGCCTGCTGCATGTCCGGCTCGCCGTGCTGCCCCGCGCCTGGATCGCCGATCTTCTCGCCGCGCTCGACGAGGCCGGGTTCGCCGCCGTGCGGATCGAGGCCGCCGGCGCCGAGGGCGAGGCCGTCTTCGCGCTGCCTGGCGCCCGGCGGCAAAGCCGCGTCCCCCCGGCGCTCGCCCTGCTCGCCGCCGGCCTCGCCGCGCTGTGCCTCGCCATTCCGCCGGCGCGCCAGGCGCTCGCCCTGCACCGGCTCGATGCCGCGTGCGCCGCGCTCGCCCCGCGGCTCCGCCTTGCCGAGGCTCTGCGCGCCCGCCTCGCCGCAGAAGACCGCTTCCGCGCCGCGCTCGGCGCCGAGGCAGCGCGCGAGGGCGACACGCTGCTGATGCTCGCCGCCCTCACCCGCGCCCTGCCGGACCGCAGCTACCTGACTGATCTCTCCCTGCGCGACCGGGTGGCGACGCTCGACGGCGAATCCCCCAACGCCGCCGGCCTGGTCGCCCGGCTCGCCGCCGATCCGCATTTCGCCGATCCGGCCTTCGCCGCCCCGGTCACGCGGTCGCTCAACGGCGGCGGCGATGTGTTCTCGATCCGGGTGCGGCTGCGCGACGATGAAGCGGGCTGACGCGATGGCACAGCTCCCGCGCGACCTGCCGGACGGCCGCGCCGGCCAGGCGCTCGCGCTCGCGATCTCGGCGGCGCTGCTCGCCCTTGTCGGCTTCGGCGTCATCCGCCCCGGCCTCGCCTGGTATCGCGGCCTCAGCACGCGCGTTGCCACCGTAAGCACGCTGCTCGCGCATGAGCGGCGTCTCGTCGCCGAACTGCCGGCGCTGCGGCGCATGGCCGCACGGGTCCGCCCCGGCGCCGGGCGCGACGCCTATCTCCCCGGCGACTCCGCCGCCATCGCCGGCGCGCGGTTGCAGGGCGCGGTGCAGTCCCTCGCCGCCACGCACCGGATCGGGCTGGACAGCGCCGAGCTGCTCCCGCCGGTCAGCCTCGGCAGCGTCGAACGAATTCGTCTGCGGATCTCGATGACGGCCTCCTACCCCGCGCTGATCGGCTTTCTCGACGCGCTCGGTGCCGCGACACCGCGCATGCTCGTCAACCGGCTCGACCTGCACGCAACCGGCGCGCCCGCCACCGGCGCCGACCTGCCGCTGCACGCGAGCTTCACCGTCTCGGGCTTCCGCATCGCGAAGGCGGCGCGATGATCGGCGCGCGGCTCGGCCTCGGCGGTCTCGTG
>NZ_JFHO01000182.1:0-241 GCF_000724705.2 Acidiphilium sp. JA12-A1 | reverse complement strand
GGTCGGCATGGCGGGCGATGGCGCCGGCGAGGGCGTTCGAGGCGTCGGTGCCGAGCGCGTCGGTGCGGCCGGCGCAGAGCGGGGCGGCGCGGTGCAGCAGCGGGACGAGGGCGGCTTCCTCGCCGTCGTTCGACAGGCGGACAACGGCGCCGAGCAGGAGGGGTGCGCCGGGGCTGGAGGGGGCGTCGGCGCCGAGGCGCTCGGCGAGGGCGATGGCGCGGCGCGGGTCGCCGCCCGGGCC
>NZ_JFHO01000183.1:0-1311 GCF_000724705.2 Acidiphilium sp. JA12-A1 | reverse complement strand
CCCCCCTCACCATCGCGGGTTCCTTCAACGCCACCGACGCAAGCCTCGCCGCCTCGGACATCCGCATCAACGCCAATCTCGACGCCACGACCCTCAGCCTCGATGCCAAGGGAGGCACCATCACCAATGCCGCCTCCGGCTCCGGCTCCGGCTACGTCACCGCCTCGAACCTCGATGCCACAGCAAGCCTCGTCGCCCTCACTGGCAGCAATGCCATCACCACTCTCGGCAGCATCAATGTCGGCAGCTTCACCCTCGACGACAACGCCCCCCTCACCATCGCCGGGTCCTTCAACGCCACCAGCGCAAGCATCACCAACACCGGTTCTCTCGACATCGCCGGCTCCTTCAATGCCACCGACGCAAGCCTCGCCGCCTCGGACATCGGCATCAACGCCAATCTCGACGCAACGACCCTCAGCCTCGATGCCAACGCAGGCACCATCGCCAATGCCGGCTCCGGCTACGTCAACGCCACAACACTCGATGCCGTCGCAAGCCTCGTCGCCCTGACCGGCAGCAACGCCATCACCACTCTCGGCAACGTCAGCGCCGGCAGCTTCACCCTCGACGATAACGTACCCCTCACCGTCGCCGGCCCCTTCACCGCCACCAGCGCAAGCCTCACCGACACCAGCGCCGGTGGCTTCGACATCGCCGGGCAGGTCAGCGTCGCCTCACTCCTCGCCCTCTCCGCAACAGGCGGATCCATCACCAGCTCGGGCACCGGTTCCATCTCCGCGCCGACCCTCGATGCCACCGCCAGCCTCGTCGCCCTCACCGGCAGCAATGCCATCACCACTCTCGGCAGCATCCGCGCCGGCAACTTCACCCTCGACGACAACGCGCCCCTCACCATCGCCGGTTCCTTCAACGCCACCAATGCAAGCTTTGCCGACACCAGCGCCGGTGGCTTGGACATCGCCGGACAGGTCAGCCTCGCCTCGCTCCTCGCCCTCTCCGCAACAAGCGGATCCATCACCAGCTCGGGCACCGGTTCCATCTCCGCACCGACCCTCGATGCCGCCGCAAGCCTCGTCGCCCTCACCGGCAGCAATGTCATCACCACTCTCGGCAGCATCAATGTCGGCACCTTCACCCTCGACGACAATGCGCCCCTCACCATCGCCGGAAGTCTCGTTGCGCAGCGCGCAGCAATCTCGGCCGCCGATCTCACCATTCCAGGCGTCATTCTTGTCGATGGCGCGTTAAGCCTGGCGACGTCCGGAACGATCTCCGAGACCGGGACGATCGACCCACCCTGCTCCAGATCGCAGGGGCGCGGGACGTGCTGCTGACCGGCAGCAATAC
>NZ_JFHO01000184.1:0-2016 GCF_000724705.2 Acidiphilium sp. JA12-A1 | reverse complement strand
GGTGGCGCCGGTGGTCGAGCCGCCGACCGGCAGGGCGCTGGTCGCCGTGTTGATCACCTGGCCGACCACGCCGGTCACCGTGCCAAGGCCGGAGCCGGTCACGCCGCCCAGCGGCGAGGTCGAGGGCAGCGAGCCGACCGCCGTGCCGGTGGCGCCGGTCAGCGTCGCCGCACCGGTGCCGAGCGCGCCCGATACCGAACCCGTCAGGTTCGTCAGCGTCTGGCCAAGCGACGTGCCGCCCGGCGTGCTCGTGCCGCCGATCGCGTTGCTCGCCGTCACCAGCGCGCCGTTCACCGCCCCGCCCAGCACAGGCACGTTGCCGGCACCATTGGCCAGCGTGTCCACCCCGCCGCCGACGGCGCCGCCCAGGCTCTGGTTCGCCGTCGCCAGCAGCGTCGAGGCCACCGGCAGCGTCGCCGTGTTGAGCGAGCCCACCTTGAGCTGAACCACCTGCCCGTTCGACAGCACGCCGACCTGAACCGGGGCATTGGGCTGCGGCGACGTGCTCAGCACATTGGCGCTGAGCAGCGGAGTCACGGTCGATGAACCGGTCGATGTGTTCAGGACCGTGACATCGGCGAGCGCGTTGGTGACGGGATCGACCGCGTCGGCGACGCCGGTGACCGTCGGCCCGACGACGGGCAGGCCGGTGAGGCCGCTGGTGGTCAGGGTCGAGCCGGTGCCGCTCAGCAGGTCGCCCGTCTGGGTCACCGTGCCGCCGAGACCGTCCACGATCGCGCCGAGCGGGCCACCCGTGGTCGAGCCGGTCGAGGACAGCTGGGTGCCGACCGTCGACACCGTATTGCCGAGCGTGGTGACGAGACCACCCGTCGCGTCGCCCGATACCGAACTGGTGGTGGCGATGGCGCCGGTCGCCGAGCCGCCGGAACTCGCGGTCGAACCGCCGCCCGAGCCGAGGCCGGAGCCGCCGGTCGAGCCGCCGCCCGCGCTCGCGGTGGAGCTGCCGGCAGCCCCGGTGACGGCGCCCGCCGCAGGCGAGGTCGCGCTGGACCCGCAGCCGGCCAGCGCCAGCACGGAACCCAGGCAGACCGTGCAGAACAGAGCCGAAGATAACGTCTTGCGAATGGACATGGACATTAAAAGAAACTCCTCGCGCGTGTTCAAATTCATCCTGACCCGCACCTGTTTCCGGGCGTTCGGATGTCGGGCGATGACATTTGAACTGCCACGCCCTGCAGGTGTGCTTACCATGACCAGCGGAAATTAGTTTCAATTTTAGCGACAATTAGCAAAAAAATTTCACTATCGCATTATTTGTCGGAACTTTATGGTAAGAGGGGCAAAAGGGTGGGTAACCCGAGTTCGACTTGGTCAGCAGGCCAACGATCGAGCAGGTGGCGGGAACGAAGAAATTGTCGCGGATACTGGTTAGGTGGGGCGGAGGCGGGCTCTGACGTAGAAGTCGAGCGGCGCGATGATCGCGGCCCCCACCACCTTGAACCTGCTACCCAGATAATCCCAGATCGCGATGCCAAGTTTGTCACAGGTCTTGGCGAGGCTCAGGAACGCGTCGCGGCAATCCCGGCCGGTCTCACTCCGGGTTCCGGCGCTGATCTTCCGCCGCGTGACGTGACCGCGGATGTCGTTTTCCGAACCATTGGTGTGGAGCGGGATTTCCGGCCGTTCCAGCACCATCAGTAGTTCGGCCTTGTTGGCGTGCAGCCGCGCCAGCAGACGGTCCAGCGTCACGAAGCCGGTGCGGCAGAGGAAGATACGGTCGAAGCGGGTCCGTAACGCCCGAGCCTGCCGCTTGCCCGGTTTTTGCTGGTACGCTTTGAGGTCCGCGTAAAAATCCCAGATCAGGCCACGAACCCGCGTTTGAGCGGCGCGATGCTGGTCGTTGAACGTGTCCAGTTTATGCACCAGCCGTTCCGCGTGGACCCAGCACAACGCGTGCCGGCCGATATTGAAATTGTCCGGCGTCGTCGCTCAGAATAACGGCATCGCACAGAAAWTCATGCGCCTGAAACGCTGCCCCCATAGCGCCGCTTCTGT
>NZ_JFHO01000185.1:0-822 GCF_000724705.2 Acidiphilium sp. JA12-A1 | reverse complement strand
TCCGAGAGTGGTGATGGAGTTGCTGCCGGTGAGGATGACCGAACTGGCGGTGACGATGTCGAGACTTGATGCGTTGATATAGCCTGTGCCCGAACCTGAATTGGAGATGGTGCCTGCGTTGGCGTCGAGGCTGAGGCTGCCTGTGGCGGAGACGGCACCGGTGATGTCGAAGCCGCCGGCGCTGGTGTCGGTGAGGCTTGCGCTGGTGGCGGTGAAGGGTCCGGCGATGGTGAGGGGCGCGTTGTCGTCGAGGGTGAGGTTGCCGACGTTGATGCTGCCGAGAGTGGTGATGGAGTTGCTGCCGGTGAGGGCGACGAGGCTTGCGGCGGCATCGAGTGTTGTGGCGTTGACGTAGCCGGAGCCCGCATTGGCGATGGTGCCCGAGCCGGCGTCGAGGCTGAGGATCGTTGCGTCGAGACTGGCGTTGATGCCGATGTTCGAGGCGGCGAGGCCGAGACTGCCTATGGCGGAGACGGCACTGGCGATGTCGAGGGAACCGGTGTCGGTGAGGCGTGCGTCGGTAACATTGAAGGGACCGGCGATGGTGAGGGCGGCGGCTTCGTCGTCGAGGGTGAGGGTGCCGACATTGATGCTGCCGAGAGTGGTGATGGAGTTGCTGCCGGTGAGGGCGACGAGGCTTGCGGCGGCATCGAGGGTCGGTGCGGAGATGGAACCGGTGCCCGAGCTGGTGATGGATCCGCTTGTTGCGGAGAGGGCGAGGAAGGAGGCGAGGCTGACCTGTCCGGCGATGTCGAAGCCACCGGCGCTGGTGTCGGTGAGGCTTGCGCTGGTGGCGGTGAAGGGGCCGGCGACGGTGAGGGG
>NZ_JFHO01000186.1:0-3717 GCF_000724705.2 Acidiphilium sp. JA12-A1 | reverse complement strand
GACTTGCCGCGACCAAAACCGGCGCGTCGATGCGACCGCTGTGCACGACTGCGTGTCAGATGATCAAGGCGATGGCGCCGGGCGAGTTCGTGTTTCGGTCGGCCGGCGGGGATGCGCCGATAGTTAATTTCCGCAGGGTCTGGGAGCGGGTCGTCTATCGTGCCGCGGGGCTACCACGCGACGTGACGTCGCACGTGCTGCGCCACTCGTACGCCAGCGTCGCCGCCGATCTCGGGCTCGCCGATGCGACCATCGGCTCACTGCTCGGGCACCGGGGCCATACCGTGACGCGGCGCTATATTCACGTCGCCGACACGACGTTGATCGCCGCCGCCGATACCGTGGCGGCGCGGATCGTCACACTGATGCGCAGCGATCCGGCCCCCTGATGGAGGAGACGATGGGCGCCGACAGCGTGTATGGGATTGTCCATGTCGAACACCGCATCCCATGGCGCGGTGCAGAACTGACCTTCACGTCGTACGAGCTGCAGCTTGTGCTCAGGCTCGCGGACGGCGGCCACGTTCCTCTCGCGGATTTGCCAATCGCGTGGGCGTTTGTTGAGAGATTCAAAAAAGACGGTCTGGATTTCAAAGAGGTTGCCGCGGCGATCTCGCAGACGGTGAGCCCCTCGTCGCCACACCTAGGTTTCTTGGACGACAGCGCCATCAACGACAGCCCGGAACTGCTCGCCATCGCAGAAGCGATCTACGTCCAACACAATGATAGATGGCGGGAGGATGACGCTGATCTTTGGACGACGACCGTCCTGTTTCCGTCATTCACCGGCCTCCCGAGCACGATTTGGCTACCGACGATGCTGAAGGCCGATCAGGAGGCGGTCGTGCTCGTAGCGACTTCGCCGAGTGAGCGAAGCGACGCGGCAAACGCAGCCATCCTTTGTGTACAGCCCGAACCGCATCTCATCGCGGGTCCGCTGAACCCGGCCTACGAGGCCGCTGCCGTCCAATGGATTCGCGCCAATTCCGAGGTGCTGGTAGCCCACTGGAGCGGTGTGATCGACAGTGCCGAGATGATTCGACGGCTGCGACTACTTGGTCCCGATCATCACTCTTGAGGTCGGTTTCGAGGCCCCCCCCCCCGGAACCTGCGGCATCGGCCCGGTCGATCACTGGCGACGACGCTTCCGCTTCTTCTGCAACCGCTTTTGTCTTTTCGCTTCTCGGTCCCATGCTGCCGAAATGGCGGCTCGCAGGAGCGCGGCCATCTCGTCGAGATGGCGGTCGTATTCCGCTGGCGTCATCGTCTCTAGGATGTCGGTGAAGAGATTGGGCTTGATGTCGCCACCGGGGGGATCGAATGTCAGATCGAGGCCGAGGACAGCGGCGACGTCCTGCATGTCCTCGATCTGATCGGCTGTGTAGCGCGACGATTTCACAGGGCGATCCGGCTGATCGCGATCCTCGCCGGGGTCGTCAAAACCGTTTTCCCGGTCGTTCATGCTGCGTGATCTATCACTGCGCGACGCCCGCCGGGAATGGTCCGGTAGAGCGTCGAAGGTGCGACACCCAATTGCTTCGCGATCTCGGCGCCGCTGAGAGTTCCCGCCGCAAGCATCGCCTGCGCCGCGCGGACCTTGCCGTCGTCGAGCGCGCGCGGACGACCACCCTTTCGGCCCCGCGCCGCCGCTGCCGCCAAGCCGGCCTGCGTCCGCTCGATCAGGATTTCGCGCTCCATCTGGGCCAGCGCGCCGAGCAAGGAGAACACGAACCGGCCAGCCGTGGTCGTCGTGTCGATCCCTTCGGTCAAGCTGCGAAGCGCGATTTGACGTCGCTGGAGATCGTCGCCGATCTCGATCAAATGCCTCAGCGACCTTCCAAGCCGGTCGAGCCGCCAGACCACCAGCGTGTCGCCGGCACGTGCCGCGTCGAGCAGCGCCGTCAGCTGCGGTCGGTCCGTACGTGCCCCGCTCGCCGTCTCCGTCCAGATGCGCTCGCACCCGGCCGCGCGAAGGGCGTCGTGCTGCAGGTCGTGGTTCTGGTCACCCGTCGAGACGCGAGCGTAACCGATAAGCATCCTGTTCTCCCGAAACTCGTCAACGCCGCCCGTTCTCGGACGTCCGGTTTCACGATATGTTATTCGGAAAATCTGTCAGCATTTTTCTGCAGTTTTCGGAAACGGTTTTCGGAGACAGAACGCCTTCACCCGAAAACCACCGTTTGCAGGAAAGATCGCGCAGCGGTCGGGAGCGACGGTGATGAAGCGGACTGAGAGGGGTCACGGCGGGTGCGTCCGGCGTGCCGGTCACCACGGAGACGGTCACCGACACGTGCCATCCAGCTCCACCGCCCGTCCAAACATACGCCAGCGCCAAGATCATTCGAGGACATCAGACGGCTGCTGTTGAACAAGGCTCGATGCAGCCGCGCTCGAACCATTCCAAACGGCCATGTCAAATTCAAAATGCACACATCAGTCTGGCGCAGAAAAAAAGGGCGTTGTACTCCGAATAATTGAACGCAGCTCGAAAGAAGGCGTATCATTCAAATACACAACCGCCAGCCAGAACGGGCAGGCGAATTTGCATTTCAAGGTTTCTCATTCTGCCACTTCTTGGAAGCATGATTCGATGATTTACAAAAGTCTTGAAGACGATTTGATCGACGCTTCATTCAGTCAATTTGATGAGAAGCTCCATCTCGTTCTTGGCGAGATCAAAGCTCACGAACTTCGACGTGCTGGAGATTCAGCCTACACACACCTCAATGGCATGCTTGAGACGGTCCGCGATATGACAGGATCGAAACCGTCTGCGTCGCACATTCGAGACTATGTCGCGATGTGGACAGATTTGACCAATCCGACAGTGGCGTCGGCCCTCATCAGTCTGCTCACGTCAATGGCAATGATCCCTCCGAAAGCCCTGAACGAGGAACGAAATTGAACTGCCATTAATCCGAAAAGAGGTCAGCCTAGTTGGGCGAGTGAAGTGTCGTACGTTCCCTAGATCGAAGAGGCAAAGGCAGATGATGGACAGAGGCGACACCCACGTTTAGTTGCCTCATCAGATCGGAAAAGGAAACGGCCTATGTCGGTCTCCGCGTGTCTTCAACCGGAACAGCATAGTAGGTTACGGCTCAAAGCCAACTCGTAAGGCGTGAATCAGCCGGATAAGCCGTCCTAACTTAAATCGGCTTCGGTCCAAAATGGCATGAGCTTCACTCTTACAAGGGTATCTGCTCAACCCGGTAGGGGGGCGATGGGCAGTGATGCTCCGGTGACGGCGTTTTTGATAGCGGTGTAGGCATCAAGGCCGTGCCGCGCGGCGGTCCCGACGACGGATCGGACGTTGGCGAAGAAATCGGCGCCCCAGTTGGATCGGAACCCTCCGGTGACCTTGCGATATGTCGCGGTAGGCCGGAGTTCGCGCTCGGAGCCGTTGTTGTCCGCGGCGATATCCGGGTGGTCGAGGAAGGTGAAGAGATGATCACGAACCTTGCCGTATCGTCGGCGCAATCGTCTGCCGTGGTGGTTGATCGGGGCGAGCGCCATGACGGCGTCGAGATCATGGTCGAGGCGCCGCCGCCAGGCGCGTCTTGTAGCGTCCGCGAGCGTGCGATGGCGCCGCGCCAGCACGACGGCGCGGAGCAGCAGGGCCTTCATTCTGGGTGCGAACGATCGTATCACCCGCCTCGATCGCGAATTTGCAGTCCCGGAGTTGTGGCGAGGCAAATCTGCCAGTCATCGGCATGACCG
>NZ_JFHO01000187.1:0-1939 GCF_000724705.2 Acidiphilium sp. JA12-A1 | reverse complement strand
CGGTGGAACACCGATAGCATCGTGTCCGCCATTCGACAGCATGCCAATTAGTGACAAATGTGCCTGAAAGTGAAAATTCGGACGCGTGGGTTTAGTTGGAAGCTCTAGCAACCCACTGCGTGTGCTCGCGCGAGAAAGCCAACTCTGAATCGTTTATAAATTCCGAGAGATCGAACTCTGAAGTGATTTCCCCGATTCGATTTTGTAAGATTCCAATTTCATGTGCAGTTAACGTATAAGATGCTGCCAGCTCATTGAACTTCTTAATTTGAACCCATCCGAGAACCGAAGACGCGATCACGATAAGAGGATCAGTCGGCAATAAGGTCCAAGCCGGTTCAACAATATGCGTCAATACAGAGGTCGCTGAGAACAAGTATACGACCACCCCAATTCCTATCCATGTGCCGGCACTCTTCTTGTTTCTAGATGCCTTTCGCGCATACCACAGACGTTGATCATCTATTCGATCTTTCTTATAGTGTTCAAGGCGTTCATTTAGTGGCAAGGCACGTATCGACACCATTTCATCAGTAATCTGATCGCCCGTTGACGGATTTCCTGTTAGTGCGACCCCGATGAAATTTGAATCTGCCAATATGTTGCTAAGAGCATTCCGAAATAAGCGGTTTTCACCCTCGTCTACATCAAATGGGGCAGCTCGCATGGCATAGCGCCAACTAATCGTTTTGATAGACTCTGCAACAGCTCTGCAGTTATACCACTGCTTTTCCGGTTTATCCAACGAGCGAAACAGCATTACCGCGAGGGAAACAAAGAACACCAGCGCAGCACCAGCGTAGTATACGGGAACGCCGTAGAAATCCATCGTCAATATAGAGGAAAGAAGTAACAGACAATATTCTCCACGGATTAACCACAGGTAACGCCTTTGCGCCCCGTCAGAGCCGCTGCTTGCCGCATCATGTAGAGCAGGGAGTTTCAAGCAATCCACCATCCAGTAAAGTGTTAAGCCCTTAGATTAAGCCCTTAGATTAAGCCCTTGAACCACGTAAAAAATACAATTGCCTGCACCGTTCCCCCCTAGCTTCCGTGGCATGATTTAGCGTTTTCGGCACCATGCCATCTACATTGCGGGAAGTCTGTCTTTCGTCGAATACTGCCGGAGGAAATGGTCGGCGGCAATGTCCGCATCTCTTTGTTTTAAACACAAAGCAGACCAACCACTATCACCACCGCAAGGCCGACTTTTTCAGCACGAGCCACCCTTTTCGGCCATTCGAGAACAATCCCGGCGATTTGGAAAGCGGCAGTTCATGCCGCATCTGTATCTGCTCAACCCGGTAGGGGGGCGATGGGCAGTGATGCTCCGGTGACGGCGTTTTTGATAGCGGTGTAGGCATCAAGGCCGTGCCGCGCGGCGGTCCCGACGACGGATCGGACGTTGGCGAAGAAATCGGCGCCCCAGTTGGATCGGAACCCTCCGGTGACCTTGCGATATGTCGCGGTAGGCCGGAGTTCGCGCTCGGAGCCGTTGTTGTCCGCGGCGATATCCGGGTGGTCGAGGAAGGTGAAGAGATGATCACGAACCTTGCCGTATCGTCGGCGCAATCGTCTGCCGTGGTGGTTGATCGGGGCGAGCGCCATGACGGCGTCGAGATCATGGTCGAGGCGCCGCCGCCAGGCGCGTCTTGTAGCGTCCGCGAGCGTGCGATGGCGCCGCGCCAGCACGACGGCGCGGAGCAGCAGGGCCTTCATTCTGGGTGCGAAGATCGTATCACCCGCCTCGATCGCGAATTTGCAGTCCCGGAGTTGGTGGGCGAGGCAAATCTGCCAGTCATCGGCATGACCGCGCTGGGCGCCATAGAGATCGGAGATCCAGATAGCGGGGCGATGGCCGTCCATTACCTCCGCGACGACGTTGGCGCCCCGGCTTGGCCGGATCACATGGATGACGACTTCGTCGTTCTGAAATACC
>NZ_JFHO01000188.1:0-3350 GCF_000724705.2 Acidiphilium sp. JA12-A1 | reverse complement strand
AAGAGACTGAACATCAACTTCCGATTTGGGCCGACGAAATGGAGATGGCCCCTTAGACTTCCGGCCAGAAATCATCAGCCATCATCTGCTCGAAGGACCACGGGCAAGTGGCAGGAAAGGTAGCTTTGGGCAGACCAGTCTCCACATACGCTTCGCCGCGCGCGTCGATGTAAGCGTCGGCAAAAGCCTCTGGCAGCTTTGATTTTAGGCTAGGGTTGTCGGCCAAGTGGCGCGTGATCGCACGCCGCTGGGTGCCGATTGTAACTTCCCATGAAGCCCCGCGCCGGGCGGGCTGGTGCTGCCACTTGAGCAGGTGTGCGAGCAGGACCGTGAGGCGGTTTACAAGTTCGCGCTTCTCGGTTTTGCCCATGCTCTCGATTTCCTCGGCGATGTGTTCAATGTCGGCCTGTGTCAGCTTCCCAGCGCGCAGAAGCCCGGCCTGTTCATTCGCCCAGGCGTAGAAATCTTGGTCGTAGAGATTGGCGCTCATGCTGGCTCCGGGCGTAGTTGAATGACCTCAGCCTTGTAGCGTTCGACGGCCTCGCCGTGGTTGTCGATCTTTCCCCGGAACGCGCCTTCCGGCGTCACGGCGATGATCTTAGTGCGGCCTTTCTTCACCCGATTGATCGCCCCAACCCGCTCAAGGAGCGTGAGGGTGCGCGTCATGTCGCCTTTGTCGACGCCACGCAGTTCAGCCAGATCGGCGGCAATTTTGGTGCAGACGTAGGACTGCCATTCGAGGTGCCGGGTGATGAGCAGAAGGGTTGCAAGGGCAGCGTCCCGTTCTGCTGGGGTGGCGTTTGTTGCCATCAGGCGGGCCTGTACGGCGTCGATGTACTGGTGTCCAAGGCTCACGTTACCGCCTCCAAAGAAGTCAAACTCTAGCTGAACTGGGCGTTCGGCCATAGCTTTTAAGCCATGGCCGAGCAGCCTTGCTTGTGCTGCGCGGGCTGGATCGCGCTCGCCAAGCGCCGCCTGGTCAACGAGGAGAGCGGCCTGGCCGTAGGTTCCGCGGCGGCGAAGCTGGCGTGCGGTCAGATCCTCGACCGGCGCGGCCGGGCGTGGGCGGGCTTGGTTACCGGCCAAAACCTCGGCCAAGGTTCGAGAAGGGGCACCTGCTCTCCGGTTGGCCTCCTGCACGGTCTGGGCGAGGCGGATATCGTCGTCTGAGTATCCCCGGCGGCGCAATTCGGCGGCGGTTATGGCCATGGGCGCGACTCCTGATAGTTGGCTGGTAGCCAACCATAGTTGGCTGGTAGCCAACTATTGTCAAACGATTTTCCGCCGCAATCCGGCAGAAACCCTAGGTTTTTTTCCGAAATCGTCCGGCGGTATCCTTATCCTAAGAAGATTTAGAAGAAAGAAGCGGAAAATCGCTTTGCGATTTGCCCATGATTGGCGGCCCTGACGGGCCGCGCTGGTGGGGGTGTCAGGGGCCTAAGAAAGCCGCCTGAGATGGCTGTCAGGCCGGCAAGTGGCTCAGGGGGACGATGGGGAACGGTCTGGGGCCTACTCGACCGTCTGGGGCGGCTCTGAGGGCGGCTGGTTGACGCCAAGGGGTTCAGGAGAGGGGGAAGGGACCAGCCAGCCCTCAAACGCCTTCCGATCCTGTTCACGGACCATCCGGGCCATGAGAGCCGTGATCACCTTGGAGAAGCGGTCATCCTTCCCAGCGGCATCGATCAGCAGGCCTCCAAGGATGACCTTACGACGGGTTTCCAGCCTGCGGGCCTTCTGGTTCGCCCGTGCTTCCAGATCGGCAAGCCTTGCCTTGGCCTGTGCCGCCCGCTTCCGGGCCGCCTCAATCTTGGCTTCGAGATCACCGGCCATCAGTAACCGACCCCTTTGCTGCTCTTCGCGGGTAAATTTGTAGGTGCCCAGAAGTTATCCGAATTGGCTTGAATGGCGGATTGGCAATTACCGCTGTTCTTCGCCTCTTTGGCAGGCATGGCAGAGCATTTTTTGAGTGTTGCCTGTAGCGCATGCGGATGTTTTTTGAACCATGCGACTGAGTGTGCGTGCGAGCATCCTGAGAGGCTTGCAGCAAGGATAATACCGACAGCAACTCGACGCATTTGCTTCTCCTTTTGGCGTGAAACCTTGTGGTAGCGTAGCGGGGTTGACGATGGAGGTCGATGGGTGTGACACTTCGAACGGTAGTGAGAAGTGCGCACTTATGCAAACCCTGCGGGTTTGCGTGCGATCCCTCGCCGAGACAGGCAAGAAAGGAAGCGTTGGCGGCTGTGGCGATCTATCATCTCTCGGTCAAGACGGTGAGCCGTTCGAGCGGTCGCAGCGCGGTTGCCGCTGCTGCCTACCGCTCCGGCATCCGTCTTGCCTGCGAGCGCGATGGCCGGATGCACGATTACACCCGCAAACGTGGCGTGGTGGAATCATTCATTGTCGCGCCTGCCGGTGCCGAGGCTTGGGCCTTGGACCGCTCGGCCCTGTGGAACCGGGCCGAGGCTGCGGAGACGCGGAAAAACAGCACGGTGGCGCGCGAATATGAGCTTGCCCTCCCCGCCGAGCTTCCCGAGGGGGAGCGGGTGGCGCTGGCCCGGCGGTTCGCGGAGACGGTGGTTGAGCGGTTTGGCGTGGTTGCTGACGTGGCGCTGCACGAGCCGCATCGTGAGGGCGACCAGCGGAACTGGCACGCCCACATCCTGACCACGACGCGGGTGGCGAACGAGAACGGGCTGGGAGACAAGACCCGTGAGCTTGATGGCCGGACGACCGGCCCGGCGCTGGTGGAGGGGCTACGTGAGGCCTGGGCTGAGCAAGTCAACGCGGCCCTGGAACGGGCACGGGTGACGGCGCGGGTGGATCATCGCAGCTTTGCCAGGCGGGACGCCGAACGCGGGCTCGACCCTCGTGACCGGTTTAGGCCGCCCGGTGTTCACCTTGGCCCCGGTGCCATGGCGATCGAGCGCCGGGCGGCCCGTGAGCGGATGCGGGGCCTGTCGGATGATGCCGGGGTGATGGCGCGCCACCGGGCCAAGCAGTTGCGGGGTGCCAGTCGCCGGGACGCGATGCGAGAGGAGCGGAGCGAGCGTCATCTTGAGGGCCCGAAGTAACGAAACGCCCTGCGCTGTAGCATAAGCGGACAAAGTGGGAACGTTGACTGGTTGGGATGGAGGTTTTCTGCGGGTTTGAGCGGAGAGCGCGGTTCTGAGGCCGGAACCGCGCGATGACGGAAAACACCTGTTTTCCGTCGGTGGTCCGAGACCTGCCGAAAAGTCCCAGATTTTGTGCCGAATCATGTACGGAAAACATAGTCGGAATGGCATGATATACGGAAACCGTCTCGAAGGGGATTTCCGTACATGCTGATCGGCTACATGCGCGTCTCG
>NZ_JFHO01000189.1:0-4431 GCF_000724705.2 Acidiphilium sp. JA12-A1 | reverse complement strand
ATGTGCCCTATCAGTCCGGCAACGTCACCGACATTTGGACTGCACCGGGTGCGGCGCTGACAGTCCAGTTCGGCACGGGTGAAAAGGTCGTCTCCGTCGCGGAGAGCGATAGCGCCTATCTCAAGGTCGTCCCGGTCCAGAATTACCTTTTCATCAAGCCAACCGGCATTCTGCCGGCACAGCCGATCGCGGTCCTCTGCAAGACCAGCGACGGCAAGCTCCGCCATTACTTTTTCCAGTTCGAGACCGTGAACAAGCACCTCGGCGCCGGCGAGAATGTCGATTACGCCGTGGTGTTCACCTATCCGCACCAGGCGTATGAGCGCCGGCTTGCCAAGCGGAAGACGGCCGAAGCGAAGGCTATCCAGAAGGAAGCCAAGAGCCGCCTTGATGAAGCGCGCGCTGTCATGAACGCGGCAACGGTCGATCAATATCAGGGACCGCGCAATTACGAGTATGTCGCCCGGGGCGATCATCAGCTGGCCCCCGCCGAGGTCTGGGACAACGGCTATTCAACCGTGTTCACGTTCCCGGCCATGCAGCGCATCCCGGCCATTTTCTATGTCCAGCCGGACGGCAAGGAGGCAACGGCCAACTATTCGGTCAACGGGAATACGGTTGTTGTGCCGGGCACCGCGCCAGAATGGCGGCTGCGCGATGGGCATACGGCCCTCGACATTTATGACCTCAAATACAACCCGACCGGCGCCACGCCAGGCACGCACACGATCAGCCCGGATGTCGAGCGCGAAATGAGGACGTTCAACAATGGCAAATGAGGACACGCCCGACCGCCCTTATGGGCCGATACGACACACCAACGCGGCGCCGTCGCCGGTCGAACAGGAACAATCTGCGGTCGCCAGCCAGCAGCACCTCAACAGGCGCCAGATCGGCGGCATTCTCCTGGCCTGCGCGCTCGGCGCTGGCGTCGTGCTCGTGGTGACCCGGCTCACTGCACATCATGAGCCAAAGCTCGCCCAGAAGGGCGCCGTGACAGGCGGGACTGAGGGCCGGCCATTCGTCAACAATGCCAGCAGCGGCACGACACCTCCCTCGAAACCTGCCCGCCTCCCCCTGCCGCCAAAGCAGAACACGGGGTTTCACAATCCGTTCCTGACTAATCAGCAGGAATCCCCGGCCATGAAAGCGCTCAAGGCACCGATCATGGCATTCAACCAAACTGGCGGTGGATCATCCGCGCAACCTGCCAGCAACACCGTGGGCCAGAATGGCGCTCCCTCCGCGAGGTCTACGAAAACTACAGCCTTCGCGAACAAGCTCGACGCGGATCAATTCAGTGCGGCCGATGCCTCGATGATCGCGCACCCGAATTTCACGATCGCGGCCGGCACCATCATTCCCTGCACGCTGCAAACCGCGATCAATTCGACCCTACCGGGCTTCGTCAAATGCGTGTTGCCGCAGCCGGTGCGTTCGATGACCGGCACGGTGACGTTGCTGGACAAGGGGACGCAGGTGCTGGGCGAGGTTCGCGAGGGCCTGGTGCAAGGCCAGGACCGACTTTTCATCCTCTGGGACCGCGCGGTGACGCCGCAAAACGTCGCCATTCAGCTCGCCTCACCGGCGGCCGATCCCCTCGGCCGGGCTGGCGTCGCGGGGGCCGTCAACAACCATTTCCTCGAGCGGTTCGGCGCGGCGATCATGATGACGATCATCGGCGGCTCGTTGCAGGTGGCGGCGAACGCCGCCCAGAACAGCGCCGGCAACACGTATCTGGAATACATGAACTCCAGCACGAACCAGATCGCCAACACCACACTGCAACACACGATCGACATTCCGCCCACGCTGACCAAGCACCAGGGCGAGAATGTCTCGATCTTCGTCGCCCGCGATCTGAATTTCTCCAAGGTCTATAAGCTGTCGGTTGTCTCGCCGTGAGGGAGGGGTGGCGCCCCCACCTGGACCGCCTGACGCAGGCAGGACGGCGGCTCAATCGCCATGTCGAAAAGGCCGCCGTCAAATACATTCAATGGCAAGATCGTCGTCACGCGCGCCGGCGGCAAAAATTTCTCCGGCAAGGCTGGCTCTACAGCACGCTTCTGGGACTGTGGCTCGTCCTGATCATCTTGGAACTGCTCGGCCATCAATCAGCCGCGGTCATCCATAGCTCGGCCGGCCTCGGCCTGATCTTCCTGGCTCTGAAAATCTGGCACGCGGCCATGGTCATCAGGGCTAAAAAGCGGGGGGAACTATGAACGACGCCGAATTTTCCGATGACCTCGTGGCGGAAAGCCCGGCCGCGCCGCTGCTCCGCTTCCTGCTCGCCCCGCTGCAACCCTGGCTGAACGATGGGGCCACTGAGGAGCTGTGCATCAACCGGCCCGGCGAGTGCTGGGTGCGCCAGCGCGGCGTTTTCGAGCGGTACAAGATGCCGCTCGACCGGTCAGCGCTGGAAGATATTGCCGTGCTCGCCGGCGCGTTGCGCCGTCAGGATGTCGGCCCCACCTCGCCGCTTTGCTCCACTGAACTGCCGGGCGGCGAACGGCTGCAAGTCTGCCTGCCGCCGGCCGTGCCCACGGGCACGGTCAGCCTGACGATCCGCCGGCCTGGCTCGACGGTCGCGCCGCTCTCCTCCGTCACCTCCCGGTATCAGTCGGACGGGTGGAACAGCTGGGCGGAAAACCGGGAAGCCCGGAATTTCGCGGAAGCCCTGGACTACTACGATTCCGGCGATCTTGAGGGCTTCCTTGCGGCGGCCGTGCGCTGCCGCATGACCATCCTGCTCTGTGGCGCCACCGGGTCCGGCAAAACCACGATGAGCAAAACGCTGATCTCGGCGATCCCCATGGCAGAGCGGATCATCACGATCGAGGACACGGCGGAGCTGGTGATCCCGCAACCGAATCATGTCCGGCTGCTCTACTCGAAAGACGGCCTCTCCACCGCAAAAATCGACGCCGAGGCGCTGTTGCAGGCCAGCCTGCGCATGCGGCCGGATCGGGTGCTCCTGCAAGAGCTGCGCGACGATGCGGCATGGACCTATGTGAACGAGGTGGTTTCCGGGCATCCGGGCTCGATCACCACCATTCACGGCGCCAACCCGGCCCAGGCGTTCAAGAAGCTGTTTTCGCTCATCAAGGGCTCCCCGAAGGGCGCTGGCTTCGATGACGCCACGCTTTGCGATCTGCTCGCGGCGGCCGTCGATCTCATCATCCCGTTCGAGACCTCCGGCACCACGTACCGGATTGGCAAGGTCTGGTTCGGGCCGGACGCCGCCAGGCGCGGCGAGACGGCCGCCAGCCTCTTGCGGGCCGCATGATGACCTGGCGTGGCGTGATGCGGCTCCTTGTCGGCCTGGTGCTCGGCCTGGTGTTCTTCACCGTCCTCGCCACGATGATCTTCCTCATCGGAACTGGGCTGTTCCGGCATTTCCGGCATCCGTTCTGGCAATGGTGGCTCTATCTTTTCGAGGCCAGCGGAGACCCGATCGTACGTGTCTGGCTGGTCATCAGCGGCGTGCCGGCCTTCGCGATCCCCTTCCTCGCTGGGGTCATTCAGCTTGTGCGCGGCCGCCGCGTCACCGGCTGGTCACTGCGCCGCGATCACGCCCCGACAAAGCCCGTCGATGCGCCGATCCGCGCCCCAACCGACAATCATGGTCATGCCCGCTGGATGACGATGGAGGAGGCCCGCGCCCGGTTTCCGGGGCCAGCCCCGGAATATGGCGGGCTTGTCGTGGGCGAGGCGTATGAGGTTCACCGCGATAGCGTTGCCAGCATGCCGTTCCGGCCGAAGGATCGCACAAGCTGGGGGCAGGGGGGCAAGGCGCCCCTGCTGATCGATCCCTGCGAGATTGGCTCGACCCATTGCATGATGTTCGCCGGATCGGGCGGCTATAAGACGACGACGGCCATCTCCACGCTGCTGACATGGACCGGCTCGGCCATTGTCCTTGACCCCTCGGTGGAGCTGGGGCCGATGCTGCGCCAGGCGCGCGAGGCCATGGGCCACAAGGTCTATATGCTCGATCCCCGCACGGCCCGCGAAATCGGGTTCAATGTGCTGGACTGGATCGATGTGTCCTCCCCTCTCGCGGAAATCGACGTTCAGGCCGTGGTTGAGTGGGTTTGCGGCGATACCAAAGCAGGCGGCGATGAAAACGCTTCCTTCTTCAAGAACAGCGGCAAGGAGCTGGTGACGGCGCTGCTCGCGCATATGCTCTGGGACGAACACCTGGACCCGCACGAAAAGACCTTGCGCGCCGTCCGTGCGGCCATCGTCACGCCCGAAAAGGAGCTGCGGAACGTCCTGGCCCATATTCACAAGAACTCGCAAAGCCGCCTCGCCCGCGATCTCGCCGGTAGCTTGAAGGACATCGTGGATGAGACCTTTAGCGGCATCTACAAGAACGCCACCCAAGACACGGCCTGGCTTTCAACCGCCGCTTATGCGGATCTCGTTTCC
>NZ_JFHO01000190.1:0-2393 GCF_000724705.2 Acidiphilium sp. JA12-A1 | reverse complement strand
CCGGCACGCGTTGTGCTGGGTCCACGCGGAAACGGCTGGTGCATAAACTGGACACGTTCAACGACCAGCATCGCGCCGCTCAAACGCGGGTTCGTGGCCTGATCTGGGAGTTTTTTACGCGGACCTCAAAGCGTACCAGCAAAAACCGGGCAAGCGGCAGGCTCGGGCGTTACGGACCCGCTTCGACCGTATCTTCCTCTGCCGCACCGGCTTCGTGACGCTGGACCGTCTGCTGGCGCGGCTGCACGCCAACAAGGCCGAACTACTGATGGTGCTGGAACGGCCGGAAATCCCGCTCCACACCAATGGTTCGGAAAACGACATCCGCGGTCACGTCACGCGGCGGAAGATCAGCGCCGGAACCCGGAGTGAGACCGGCCGGGATTGCCGCGACGCGTTCCTGAGCCTCGCCAAGACCTGTGACAAACTTGGCATCGCGATCTGGGATTATCTGGGTAGCAGGTTCAAGGTGGTGGGGGCCGCGATCATCGCGCCGCTCGACTTCTACGTCAGAGCCCGCCTCCGCCCCACCTAACCAGTATCCGCGACAATTTCTTCGTTCCCGCCACCTGCTCGATCGTTGGCCTGCTGACCAAGTCGAACTCGGGTTACCCACCCTTTTGCCCCTCTTACCCTCGCCTTCTGCAAGGCTTTGAGTTTGTCGAGAAACCGGTCAGCCGCGACATAAGGCGGCCATGGCTCCCACGGCGCCACCGCATCCGGCAGACCGAGCGGGTCATGCGCCATAGGTTCGATCTCAATACCAAGGGTCTTGCGCAACGCTGGCCGCCGCCATCCCACGACATGCAGCGCCTCATTGGCGGCGGCCTGATGATCCGCCTGCTTGTGCTCGCGGTGGCTGGCGACGGTCCAAGGGGGCAGGTCATAGCGCCGATTGACGGCCGCCTGTAGCCGCGTATCGAGGGCGCGGAACGCATCGCCAAGAATAGGCTTGAGCGGCGTGATGATATCCAGCCCGCCCATCAGCGCCTCGGGGGCGTCGTGCAGTAGCTCCCGCAACGCCTCACCGGCCGTCAGTGGCCGGCCGGGCATCGCCTCGCGGATCGCCAGCACCGCCAGGCTGTGCTGGGCCACGGATAATGGATAATCCCAGGCTGAGTGCCCGCCCCACCGATTGGTGCGGGACAGCCCCACGGCCAAATCGCGATCGGTCCAAGCATCAGACCGGGGATTGAGCAAGTCAATCTTGCTGCCCGACTGAAACATTATCCACGCTCTTGTCATTGGCGGCTCCTTGTCTGCCGGTCTCCTCACCGGATATGCAATGAAATAGCACCGTTGGTGCTATTTGCCAACTTAAAGAACGTTCATGATTTTCTGATTTCTGTTGTTAAATTCTATGTATTTCCAGAATCACCGCCCCGCCGTTGCGCGTCGTGCCTGCCGCTCCTGCTCGGGCTGCTCGGCTCGTTCCGCCCGCCGGATTTCAGCACCACTCTCGGCCGCGCGTTGCCAATAGCCGCGCGCCTGCTCGCCCGCCTGGCTATCAGGCCGGCCGGTGATCTGCCCTGCCTTCTGCTCGGCCCGCAGCGCCATCAAATACCCGGAAATCTTCTCGGCATCGGCTGCCGCCCGGAAGATCTCACGCGGATCTTGCTGCAAGGCTTTGATCCAGCTCCCGACATAGGCCGCATGCTGGCCCGGATCATGGCCGATCCCCAGCTTGTCCGCGATCATCAGCGAGGCAATCTCGGCCCTTAGCTCCTCCCGCGCGTAGGCTTCCGATCCAAACGGGGTGCCAAGATCCGGCCGGTTCAGCCGCGAGGGGTGCCCTGTGGCGTGCCCCTTATGCCGACATCGGCATAAGGGGCATAATGCCGAGATCCGGATTATGCCGCATCTGCTCGGCAGGGCGCGGTTGGCGGTATGATCGCACCAATCCCATTCGGCATAATCTTCATCGCTCCAACAACATGGAGCACGACGATCATGCCTCAATATTTGCAGACCTGCATCGAGCCGTATCTGGACTCGTTCGCCGAGAGCTTTGCGGCGGAGAATTACACCGCCGGCACGGTCAAGACCTACCAATCGATCCTGCGGAAGGTGGGGCACGCGATGGATGTCGAGGGCATCAGTCCTTCGGCGTTGACGCTCGACATGGCCGAGCATCTGGGACGCAAGGTGCCGCGCAAGAAGACGGGCTCGGTATGGCCGTATAGGTTGGCCCGCCGGTTCGCGCAGCATCTGCTCGATATCGGCGTCACGCAGCCGGTGCCGTTGACCGAGGCGCAGCAGGCGCGCGCGACCCTGCTGGCGAACTTCGAGACCTATCTGGTCAAGCATCGCGGCCTGAGTCCGCGGACGATCGTATCACACGCTGCGGTTCGCMAMCGGTTCCTCGATCATCGCTTTGGTGATGCGATAGTTGA
>NZ_JFHO01000191.1:0-2032 GCF_000724705.2 Acidiphilium sp. JA12-A1 | reverse complement strand
GGCCCGATCTCCTGAGGATCGCCACCTCGATCCGCACCGGCACGGTGTCCGCGTCGGTGATCCTGCGACAACTCGCCGCCTACCCACGACAGAACGCCGTTGCCGCGGCACTGCGCGAACTCGGCCGTCTCGAGCGGACGCTGTTCACCCTCGACTGGCTGGAAGATCCGGGCCTGCGCCGTGAAAGCAGTCATGAACTCAACAAGGGCGAGGCCCGCAACAGCCTGGCCCGCGCCGTCTTCATTCACCGGCTCGGCGAAATCCGCGACCGGACCTTCGAGAACCAGACACATCGAGCCTCTGGCCTGAATCTCCTGGTCACCGCCATCATCCTCTGGAACACACGCTATCTCGCGCAAGCCATACAGGCCCTACGCCAGGTCGAGGATGTGCCCGGAACCCTCCTCAGACATCTCTCGCCGATCGGCTGGGAGCATGTGAACCTGACCGGCGACTACATCTGGAGCGCCAATCAGAAATCGACGGAAAACCATGCCGGATTGCGGCCGCTCCGGCCAATCCCCGACACGACCACCCACGCAGCCTGATGTTCCCACTTTGTCCGCTTATGCTACAGCGCGGGGCGATCCGTTACTTCGGGCCTTGAGGTCGCTCAAGCCCGTCTGGAGGCGCGTGAGGCGGCCAGCGAGGTGGTCCAGCTTGAGGCGGAGCGGGAGCGGCGTGTAGCCGCCGCCGCTGCTCAGAAGGCCCTAGAGGCCGCCCAGAAGGCCGAGGAAGCCCGTAGGGTGGCAGAAGCCGCCCAGAAGGCCGCTGAGGCCGCTCAGAGGGCAGCGGAGAGGGAGAAAGCGCAGAAGGCTGCTGAGGCGGTTCCAGTGATGGCGAGTAAGCCGACCATCTCGCCCGCACGGCGCCAGCAGATGGAGTCGTTCATCGAGCAAATGCGGCGGACCGAGCTTCAGAAGCTGCATCGGCAAATGCTGGATGCGACCGAAAAGAGCCGGGAAATGCAGACTCAGCTTGGATGGGCGGTAACGGGCCGGGAGAATGCGAAAGAGGCACTTACCAAAGCCGAAGACTGGGAGTCCGTGAGGAAAGGTGAGTTGGATGAGGCAGCCAAGAATCTTAAGGAAATTCGCGATAACTCGCCATTCCGGGCATGGCTGCACGACCTGAAAATCTGGCGTTCTGATCTACTGGCGGAAGCTGAAACGGCAGTGAACACGGCGAAGCAAAATCACGATCACGCCTGCTATTTGAAGCGCAACGCCGAGGCGGCTTTGGCCAAAGAGATGACCCCGGAAGCGGAGGAAGCGAGAAAGCAGGCGATCAAGGATCAGAAAGCCGCCGAACACGGTAATGTGGCCGAGATCGAGGCGATGCAGCAGGCGCTGCACAGCCCGGAATGGCTGGATGAGGCCGAGCGGCAGGTCAATCACATGCTGGACGTGCGGGAGATCGTGAGCGCCGGGCAGGTTGAACAGAGTTGGGGGCAGACCCGGTTCAGCCATCCGCCTGACCTGTCAGTGCAGGAGATTGAGCGGCGTGATGCCGTGCTGGCAGAGCAACCGGAGATCACCAAAGCCGTGATGGAGGAAGTCGCGAAAGAGCGGGACCGAGGGATGGATATGATGGACTAAGCTGCCCGGAACGGTGCTCAGTAGAAAAATACCTTCACGAAAATGACCGCCGATAAGGCCAAGGCAATCGCCGTCATCCAGATGATGACACGGAGTTTGTCCCTAAGAGACTGAACATCAACTTCCGATTTGGGCCGACGAAATGGAGATGGCCCCTTAGACTTCCGGCCAGAAATCATCAGCCATCATCTGCTCGAAGGACCACGGGCAAGTGGCAGGAAAGGTAGCTTTGGGCAGACCAGTCTCCACATACGCTTCGCCGCGCGCGTCGATGTAAGCGTCGGCAAAAGCCTCTGGCAGCTTTGATTTTAGGCTAGGGTTGTCGGCCAAGTGGCGCGTGATCGCACGCCGCTGGGTGCCGATTGTAACTTCCCATGAAGCCCCGCGCCGGGCGGGCTGGTGCTGCCACTTGAGCAGGTGTGCGAGCAGGACCG
>NZ_JFHO01000192.1:0-604 GCF_000724705.2 Acidiphilium sp. JA12-A1 | reverse complement strand
CGCCGGCCTCGCGCTCGACATCGTGGGCAGTTCCGTCACCGGCCCGACCGGTTTCGAGCGCCTGTTCCCCGGCGCCGGCGGCGCGCTCTACGGCCGCGACCTCGCCGGCTGGCGCGACCCCTTCGCCCGCCCGCGGGCGCGAACCGCGCTGCCGGGATTCTACCTCGCCGGCGGCTCGGCGCATCCCGGCCCGGGCCTGCCGATGGCCGCGCTCTCCGGCAGTTTCGCCGCCGCCGCCATCATGGCGGATGCGGAATGATCCGCTTCGACCGCCCGGTCCCGCGCGGCGGCTATGCCTGGTGGTATGTCGACGCGCTGAGCGACGACGGGCGCCACGCGCTCACCCTGATCGCCTTCATCGGCTCGGTGTTCTCTCCCTATTACGCCGCCGCCCGTCGCCTCGCCCCCGGCAGGGCCGCACCTGAGGATTTCGTCGCCATCAACCTCGCCCTCTACGGCCCGCGCGGCAACCGCTGGACCATGACCGAGCGCCGCCGCCACTGCCTGCGGGCCGAGGCCGACAGCCTCGCCATCGGCCCGAGCCGGCTCGCCGTCGATGCCCGCGGGCTTGCCGCCGAGATCGCCGAATGGTCGAACCCGCTGC
>NZ_JFHO01000193.1:0-267 GCF_000724705.2 Acidiphilium sp. JA12-A1 | reverse complement strand
GGAAGCCCTGCCGGGCCGGCGCGATCTGGCGCGGGTGGATGCAGAGCTTGCCGCCGAAGCCGAGGCTGGCGGCGTGGCGGGCGTCGTCCTCGATCGCGGCTTCATCGTCGATCGCGGTGGTGACGCCGTCGATCGGCGGCGGCAGGGCGGCGAGGCGGGCGGCGAGCACGAGTTCCGCGCGGGCGTGGAGCAGGGCCTCGCGCGTGTGCGCGGCGCCGAGATCGGCGCAGAAATCGATCGAGCCGAACGCGAGCCGCGCAACCCCGG
>NZ_JFHO01000194.1:0-1627 GCF_000724705.2 Acidiphilium sp. JA12-A1 | reverse complement strand
CCCAAAGCCGAACAACTCGGTGAACAGGCGCGACAGCCNCCGGTAGCTGACCGCATGGATGACGCGCAGGTAGATCGCGAGAGCCACGACGGTTGAGGGCTGAATGGTGTGCCGGTCTCCATGCCTTCCGGGACGGCTGCCAGCGTGGTCGCCCCACAGCACGGACAATGGCCGGCATAGCGTTCGACGCGGGTGACGACCGGCTTGATCGGCGGCAGATCGATCTTGTCGTAGCGCTGCGCGAGGCGCTGATCCGCGTCAGTCAGCCCGGCACGGCAGTGCTGGCAATGCGCCGCCTTCGCGATCACCGTCTGATCGGGGTTCTCGGCAAGCAAGCGACCGCCACCCTCACGGCCGAGACTGCCTTTGCGGGGCCCCTTGCGCGGACTTTTCTCGGGCCGGTTTGGCTTCTGCCCGCGCGATGGCGGCAGGCTCGAATTGTCCGGCCGCTTCGGCGGTTCGTTTAGCCGCGCCTCCAACTCCGCAATCCGGCGTTCCGCATCCGAAAGCCGGATTGCCAGTTCCGCGTTCCTGCGCTCGGATGATTGCAACGCGTCCCATAGCGCGCGGATCAGCGCGTCTTTCTCAGCGTGCGATAGGAGAGACAGGTCAGGAAGCTCGTTCACGCCTCCCGTCGAATCGTATCCGCCGTGGTCACGTCAATTCACAATCGATTCAACTTATCGACGGACCAGGATGAGCAGATACCTATGTCGACCGAGAGCGCAGAGCACATTATCTAGAAGGCTTCGCGGGAGAATATATCTTGCCGAATTCAACAGTGGCTCGCCGGGAGAGCGTTCTATATGCCGATATCGAAGCATATGAAAATGATGCTCTGGTTTGGAATATCCCGCAGAGCATCCGGCATCAGTTCGGATTTGAGCTTCGGCCCACAGCTCTGGACGCCGTGGACGCGCTGCTCGCTGTGGGCGCTTTTACTGAAGCGGGTCTGAAGATCGTTTCAGAGGTCTGGGGCCAGGTTGAATTCAAAGAACGCGAAAATCACCAGGATGCCGAGAAGCTAACCGAATTGATGCTCAAGCGCCTCATAGAGGCAGACCTCCCGCTGGAGAGAGCGGACCAGAAGCATGTGAATGCATTATACCATTCATGGTGGTCTGAGCCCTAAGTTCCCGCCATTCAGGAGTAGAGTCTCATCCTCGAGTGATGCCCACGATTGGGCGTAGGTGCAACAGCCGGGTTGGGGGTTAACCCCCAACCCGGCGCGCCGCTGATTTTTCCCGCCACCTCTGCCGGGGTTTTGTTGCCCAGGCTCGAATGGGGGCGGTGATGATTATAGTCGTGACGCCAGGCGGCCAGCACGGACCTCGCTTGAGGCAGGCTCGTGAACAAGGTCTCGTTCAGACACTCGTCCCGGAGCCGGGCGTTGAAGCTCTCGACGAACCCGTTTTGCTGGGGCTTGCCGGGCGCGATGTAATGCCATTCCACGTTCCGCTCTTTCGACCAGCGCAGGATCGACATGCTGGTGAGCTCAGTGCCGTTGTCGCTGACCACCATGAGCGGGCGCGCCCCGCGCTCAGTGATCGCCATATCCAACTCGCGTGCCACCCGGGCGCCCGAAATTGACGTGTCGGCGATCAAGCGAACGCATTCGCGGCTGAAA
>NZ_JFHO01000195.1:0-1266 GCF_000724705.2 Acidiphilium sp. JA12-A1 | reverse complement strand
ACCGAGCGCCGCCGCCACTGCCTGCGGGCCGAGGCCGACAGCCTCGCCATCGGCCCGAGCCGGCTCGCCGTCGATGCCCGCGGGCTTGCCGCCGAGATCGCCGAATGGTCGAACCCGCTGCCGCGCCGGGTGCGCGGCACGATCCGCCTCGTCCCCCACGCCCTTGAGCCGACTACCTACAAGCTCGATGCGGCGGGCCGGCACCGCTGGCAGCCGCTCGCCCCCTGCGCGCGCATCCGCGTCGCCTTCACCGCGCCCGAACTTGCCTGGGAAGGCAACGCCTATCTCGATCGCAACGACGGCGACGAGCCGATCGCGCATGCCTTTCGGCGCTGGCACTGGTCGCGCGCGGCAACGCGGCAGGGTGCCGCGATCCTCTATCACGCGGAGCGGCGCGACGGCGGGCAGACCTCGCTCGCGCTGGGCTTCGCCGCCGGCGGCGGTGCCACCGCCTTCACGCCGCCGCCCGCCGCCGCCCTGCCGGCGACGCGCTGGCGCCTAGCGCGCGAAACCCGCAGCGATGGCGGCGCCAGCCTCATCCGCAATCTCGAGGATACGCCCTTTTACGCTCGCGCCCGCATCGGCGCCTCGCTCGGCGGCGAGGCGGTCGAGGCCGTGCACGAGACGCTGGATTGCGACCGTCTGGTCCATCCCGCCGTGCAGTTCATGCTGCCCTTCCGCATGCCGCGACGGTTCATCTGAGATTGAGGCAGCCGATCAGAGCATCATCCGATCAGATGGAGTCATCTGATCGGATAAAGATGCTCTGTTTATCAATATGATAGAGCACGACATCCGATCCGAAAGGATCGGAAAGTGCTCTAGGTTCTGGACTCAACTGATCCACGCGGTGACGGCGAGGACGAGGCAGATCCCGGCGAGGAAGTTTCGTGCGGTCTTGTCGTATCGTGTAGCGATGGCGCGCCAGTCTTTGAGCCTGCAGAAGGCACGCTCGATGAGATTGCGCTTTCTGTAGGCGACGGGGTCGAAGGGCGGTATGGCGCGGCGGTTTGGCATGGGCGAGATCACCGGCCTTGTGCCCTGCCTGGTGAGGAAGGCGCGGAGGTCATCGGCGTCGTAGGCCTTGTCGGCGATCAGGTCTTCTGGCGGTGGCATGGTGGGGAGAAGCGCTCGGGCGCCACTGATATCGGAGGCCTGTCCCGGCGTCAGGAGGACGGCGGCGATGCGCCCCAGGTCAGTCCGCGCGGCGTGGNTCTTGGTCGTCCGTCCGCCCCTCGCCGGCCGATGGCCTGGCTTTGCGCCCCC
>NZ_JFHO01000196.1:0-3084 GCF_000724705.2 Acidiphilium sp. JA12-A1 | reverse complement strand
GAAGCGTATCGGCGTCAGCCGGTAGCCGCCTGATCCGCGCGCCGGTGCCGAGGGTTTAGGGGCAAACAGGAGATGGTTATCGGTCGAACCGACGAGCAACAAAATCCGTCTGAATCTACGGCAGTTCCATGCCGCAATTTCTGTTTGGATGTTGCTCGCGGCACCCATCTGGGCCAGCGGTCAGACCACCGCGTCAAAGGCCGGACACATGACCGCATTCGAACCGATACCAAATTCTGCTTTAACGACTTGAACCCAACGGGCCGTCCACACATGATTCAGAATCCGTGCTGGTGAAGGAGGCCGGCATGGATGGGCCAACCACTATCGATGGATCTTCGTCGGCGGCTTTTGGCGGCGATTGATGAGGGGATGAGTTGCCGGGCAGCGGCAGCCCGCTTTGGGGTGGCGCCGGCGACGGCAATCCGCTGGCGAGCGCAGCGTCGCGATACCGGCAGCTTTGCTCCGAAGCCTCAGGGTGGCGACACGCGCTCACGTCGGGTTGAGGAACGGCGGGCGGACATTCTCGCAATCTGGGAAACGCGTAAGGACATCTCGCTTGCAGAGCTGCGCCTGGCGCTGATCGAGGTCGGCTTGCACGTCTCGGTGGCCGGGCTTCACCGCTTCTTCATCCGCCGCGGCATGACGCGTAAAAAAAGACTGGCCACGCCATCGAGCAGGATCGCCCCGATATCCTGAAACAGCGCCAGGACTGGTTCGATAGCCAGTTCGATCTGGACCCGGATCGCCTCGTCTTTATCGACGAAACCTGGACCGCCACCAACATGACCCGCAGCCATGGCCGCTGCGCCAGGGGCGAACGTCTGCGGATGGGCTTCCCACACGGTCACCGCAAGACCACCACGTTGGTGGCGGGGCTGCGCATGACCGCGATGGTCGCGCCGATGGTGCTGGACGGCCCCATCAACGGCGACTGGTTCGAGGCATATGTCACCAAAGTTCTCACACCCGAACTGCGGCCCGGCGACGTGGTCATCATGGACAATCTGTCGAGCCACAAGCGTGACGCGGTGCGTGAACGGATCGAAGCGGCCGGCGCAACCCTGCGCTTCCTCCCGCCCTATAGTCCCGACTTCAATCCGATCGAGAAGGCGTTCGCGCGCCTCAAGGCCATCCTCAGAAAGATCGGAGAGCGAACCGTCTCCGGCCTATGGGACCTGATCGGCAGGCTCGTCGACAGCTTCCAGCACCGCGAATGCGCCAACTACTTCAGCTCATGCGGATATGACCCGGACTGATCGAAATACGCTCTAAGCCAAGATTTCAATGCGATGTAACGCCTTCTTGTTGTGGCCGCAGATGCGTTTCCAAAGCTATGCTGCGTCGCACAAAATTCATGTTGAAGCCTCTCTTGGCTGAGCTATATCTCGTCCAACGGGGGTCATGCCCCGTTGGACGTTTCCTCCCTAAACTTGGCGGCCGCAATGGTCGCCATTTTTTTTGCGCCGATCCGATTGGCTGGAAGTGTCCGCAATGACCGAACGCCATCCTCTATCCGCAAAAGTCCTTTGAGCCTGTCGTGGTCCGCCATTTCATCTATGGATATGGCCTGACGCACCGCGTGGGTCGCCGGATCGGCCTCGCGGGACAGATTGTCGCTGGCCGGGATAGAAGCGGGTTCTGGCATTGGCGCCTCGCGTGTAAACTGCCCTTTCGGCCAAGTCGGTCCCGGCTCCGTTCCTGATGCGGAGTCCTCATTGCGGAACGTTGGCAGCAGGTTGCCTGGATGGTGGCCCACGCGTTCGATCGGTCAGATCAAGGCCAGGGTCGAAGCGATCGCTCGCCAGGCAAAGCAGATCGAAAATCGAGGAACGGCGTGCCGGGAGGGCGTTCATGAGTTCACGCGCGCCGCCACAAAGGCCCGCAGGCCGACGCCCGCATGAAGATCGTGCTGGGAGTGTTTGACCTCGAGGCGGCCCGGCGAAATCCCGGCCTGCTCGAAATGCTCCGGTCCGTGGTCAGCGGCGCCCGTCCCCGGGACCAGATCCTGTTCCGTGATACGATCCTCGCGGATGCGAGGGAGTCAGCCCGGGCACCACTATGTCCGAGACGTCACCTTCGCCGCGGATCTATCCCGGATCCGCTCCAACCCAGGTGTCATCGCCCGATTGCGCAGCTTCGCCTTCAACATCCTCATGGTCGGAAAAACCAACGCAAGTACACCCAGCCAAGACAGCTACCGCGCCACACTCGCCGGACTCAAACACCTTCTCGCCCTCATTACTATCCCAAGGCGTTGCACAGCCCTGCTCAGACCCTGATCCGCCGATGGGGTGCATCGACCCAGCCGGTCGAGCACGATACGATCGTCCAATCATGAGGGCCGACATAAAATTCCGATCAGCGCCAGTTGGACAACACTCTGTCGACACCACTTCCATCAAATTCATATTTTCGTGATCGAAACTATTTCTAAATAAATCAATAATAGAACGCCTATTCTAGACCAGATGTTCGCCTGAGATTGGGGTGACCCGTCTCGCAGTATGCAGGTTTCCGAGGGTTGCGCCGGGAGGTCCGGTGCCGAGCCTCAATGCATAGGAGACGGGTCATGGGAAAGCATATCACTTTTATCGGGCTGGACGTGCACAAGGAGACGATCACGGTCGCGCTGGCGGAATCTGGCGGCCGCGATGACGTGCGCGAGTATGGCCGGATCGCGAACACCCCGGAGGCGCTGACGAGGGTGGTGACGAAGTTGCAGCGCGTGGGCGGGGAACTGCGATTTTGCTATGAAGCGGGTCCATGTGGCTACGGGATCCAGCGACAGCTGACGGCGGCCGGGCATGACTGCGTGGTGGTGGCGCCGTCGCTGATCCCTCGCAAGCCGGGGGAACGGATCAAGACGGATCGTCGGGATGCGGTGAACCTGGCCAGGCTGCATCGGGCGGGGGAATTGACGGCGGTCTGGGTGCCGGATCCGGCGCATGAAGCGATCCGTGACCTGGTCCGGACTCGATTGATGGCGGTGCGAGCACTACGGGCAGGCGCGCCAGCAGCTGTCCGGCTTCCTGCTGCGTCATGGGGCGACACTACGAGTCGTCAAGCCTGGACGTTGATGCA
>NZ_JFHO01000197.1:0-1330 GCF_000724705.2 Acidiphilium sp. JA12-A1 | reverse complement strand
ACCGGTGTTGGCGACATCGATCAGGCGCGCCGTGCCGAACGGCGACATGGCACCGAGCGTGCCGCCGCTACTCAGCAAGAGATTGCCGCCTGCTGCGCCGAGGGCCGAGTCATTCGACACCAGCAGGGTACCGCCCGTGATGCTGGTATTGCCGGCGTAGGTGCTGGTTCCGGCGAGGGTGGTCGTGCCGCCGGCAAGTTGAAGCCCGCCGGTGCCTGCGATGGTGCCGGCGAAGGTGCCGCTGCCGTTGCTGATGATCAGGTTGTTGGCGCCGAGGGCGACGGTGCCGGCGCCGGAGCCGGTCAGGGCGGCAATGGTCTCAGTTGCCCGATGCGCCGGAGATATCGAACCTGCCGTTATCGATGACGCTGGAACGAGCTGGCGATGGAGCTGGCGCCGGCCAGGGCCAGCGTGCCCGCCGTGATGGTGGTATTGCCGGCATAGGTGCTGGTTCCGGCGAGGGTTGTCGTGCCGCCGGCAAGTTGAAGCCCGCCGGCGCCTGCGATGGTGCCGGCGAAGGTGCCGCTGCCGTTGCTGATGATCAGGTTGTTGGCGCCGAGGGCGACGGCGCCGGCGCCGGAGCCGGTCAGGGCGGCAATGGTCTCATTGCCCGATGCGCCGGAGATATCGAACCTGCCGTTATCGATGACGCTGGAAGAGCTGGCGATGGAGCTGGCGCCGGCCAGGGCCAGCGTGCCCGCCGTGATGGTGGTATTGCCGGCATAGGTGCTGGTTCCGGCGAGGGTTGTCGTGCCGCCGGCAAGTTGAAGCCCGCCGGCGCCTGCGATGGTGCCGGCGAAGGTGCCGCTGCCGTTGCTGATGATCAGGTTGTTGGCGCCAAGGGCGACGGCGCCGGCGCCGGAGCCGGTCAGGGCGGCAATGGTTTCATTGCCCGATGCGCCGGAGATGTCGAACCTGCCGTTATCGATGACGCTGGAAGAGCTGGCGATGGAGCTGGCGCCGGCCAGGGCCAGCGTGCCCGCCGTGATGCTGGTATTGCCGGCATAGGTGCTGGTTCCGGCGAGGGTTGTCGTGCCGCCGGCAAGTTGAAGCCCGCCGGTGCCTGCGATGGTGCCGGCGAAGGTGCCGCTGCCGTTGCTGATGATCAGGTTGTTGGCGCCGAGGGCGACGGCGCCGGCGCCGGAGCCGGTCAGGGCGGCAATGGTTTCATTGCCCGATGCGCCGGAGATATCGAACCTGCCGTTATCGATGAGGCTGGAAGAGCTGGCGATGGAGCTGGCGCCGGCCAGGGCCAGCGTGCCCGCCGTGATGGTGGTATTGCCGGCATAGGTGCTGGTTCCGGCGAGGGTTTCGKTGCCGCCTGTCAGGA
>NZ_JFHO01000198.1:0-1393 GCF_000724705.2 Acidiphilium sp. JA12-A1 | reverse complement strand
AGTCGTCAAGCCTGGACGTTGATGCACCGGCGCTGGCTGTCGGGACTGCGCTTTGAGCAGCCCCTCCATCACATCGTCCTCGAGGACCTGATTGCCGCTGTCGAAGCGGCAACGGAACGGCGCGATCGGCTGACGCGACAAATCGAGGCGGCCGTACCGGCGTGGTCCCTGGCACCGGTGGCGAAGGCGCTGCAGGCATTGCGGGGTGTGGCGCTGGTAAACGCAGTGACCTTGGTCGCCGAGCTCGGCGATATCACCAGATTTGCCAGTCCGCGACAGCTGATGGCCTATCTCGGCTTGGTTCCCTCGGAACGGTCCAGTGGGCAAACCCGCCGGCAAGGTGGCATCACCAAGGCGGGCAACGGCGCCGCCCGGCGGATGTTGATCGAGGCGGCCTGGAGTTACCGACATCCCGCCCGGGTCAGCCGGGAATTGCTGTTGCGCCAGGAAGGATTGCCCCGGCCGATCCGCGAGATCGCCTGGAAGGCGCAGTTGCGCCTCTGTCGGCGTTATCGCCGCCTGACCCATACCGGCAAGCAGGCCAATGTCGTCACCACCGCGATTGCCCGCGAGTTGGCCGGCTTTATCTGGGCCATCGCACGGAAGGCCGAAATCGCGGCCGGCTGAACAATCGGATATTCGAAGCATACCCGGGAGGTGCCCACACTGATCAAACCCATCTGCAGCCGGGCAAGGCTGGAGGCGCGGTCACGGCCGGAGAACCCTCGCAGCCACTATCAGCCGGGACTTTCCGACGCTGGTCCCTAGACCGAGGCAGCTCCACGACGCATCAGGTCCTGCGGTTCCAATCCGCGTATCAGAGGATGATCTACCGTCGTTTCGGGATTGCGCCTCCAGCCTTACCCAGTCGCAGTCAAACCGAACCGCTTGCTTGCTCATCAGCAAGCAGAAGAAATCTCTTGCCTGCAGCTTGAAATGGCGAACATGAGAGTGTCCCGAATCTGAAATCCATCGGATTTCAGATTCAAAGTGGACACTGGAAAAAACAATAGTTTAGTGGCCTGCCCCTGAAATTCGTGGGTGAGTTTCAGGGACAAGCAGGCCACTAGCGCCCTTTCCGATCCTTCCGGATCGGACCGGGACGCTCCTGGCTGCGGCAGCAAGACGCATGTGACGTCAGTTCAACTGACAATTTCCTTGCCCACCCGGCGCCATCCATGGTCTCTTCCCCCGGTGACCGCGCCCTCCGCCCCATCCCCCGGTTTTTTGCTCCGCCCCCGCTTCGACGCCTTCATCGAGGCGCTCTGCGCCCATATCGCGGGTGAGGGCGCGAAACGCCGCATCGCCGGGCCGCTCATCATCCTCATCTGGCAGCGCCTCCGCCGCCTCGCCGCCCGCTTCGCCCGCCTCGTCACCACCCCGCCCCGGGCGC
>NZ_JFHO01000199.1:0-492 GCF_000724705.2 Acidiphilium sp. JA12-A1 | reverse complement strand
CTGCTTCTGCATTACGACCTGATTCCAAGATCCGTTCACAAGCCGCTCGCCTTCCTGCACATGAGTTTCGGTCTTGCCRTTCTGGCGCTGATGCTGGTCCGCCTTTTATCCGGCGCGCACCGGTGCGCCGGAGTGCCCGAGGAATCGCGCGTTCCGGATCGCTGCGCATACGACCCAGATTCTGTTCTACGCGCTCCTGCTGGCGATGCCGGTGTTCGGCATCCTTTTCGTCGAGGCACATGGTCGCACGGTGCCCTTCTTTGGCCTGTTCACCCTGCCTGCCTTCGTCGGCAAGAATCATGGCGTGCAGGAGGTTTTCGCATTCCTCCATTTCTGGGGCGGCATCGCGGTGATCCTGCTGCTGATCGCCCATGTTGGCGGCGCGGTAAGGCACGAGTTGCGCGGCGAGCGCATGATCCGGCGGATGCTGCCCGGCCGCCGTTCAACGTGATGGCATGGCGGGCGCGAGCCGGCCGCCGAGGCGCACCGGCT
>NZ_JFHO01000200.1:0-945 GCF_000724705.2 Acidiphilium sp. JA12-A1 | reverse complement strand
GGACGACGAGCATGCCGACGATGACGACCGGTTCGACGACGACGATCACGATGGAGACTCGCGCCGGCGACCACGATGGCGACCATGACGACGACCACGACGGGCACTGACCCGCGCCCCCGTTCCATGCGTGAACGGAATTAGTCTTAGGCAGAACCGGCACGTTCCGCCGCCGCCGCCGCATCGCCACCTCCGGAGCCAAGGCGGGGATCGATCCCCGCATCATGAAAAGGAGTTATCCGATGCGTACTCTCGCAATTGCCGTCACCGCCCTGACCATGCTGGCCGCCCTGGCGCCGCTGGCCGCCCATGCCGATGTCACCAACCCCTCCGGCCAGGCGCAATACACCTCGGCCTCGGCGTCAGCGCCGCAATCCGGCGGCCGGGCGGTCTTCCAGCATCAGCTGAACCGGATCCACCGGCTCGAAGCGCAGCATTAATGTCCCTAAACTGAAGTCCATCGGATTTCAGGCACAGGACGCGGCTCCGCCTATTATGCCCCGCCATCCTTCGGCTACGGCGCGCCCTACGGTTACGGCGCCGGCTACGGTCCGGCCTACGGCCCCATCTATCAATACCCGGACTATGCCCCGGACGACGAGCATGCCGACGATGACGACCGGTTCGACGACGACGATCACGATGGAGATCGCGCCGGCGACCACGATGGCGACCATGACGACGACCACGACGGGCACTGACCCGCGCCCCCGTTCCATGCGTGAACGGAATTAGTCTTAGGCAGAACCGGCACGTTCCGCCGCCGCCGCCGCATCGCCACCTCCGGAGCCAAGGCGGGGATCGATCCCCGCATCATGAAAAGGAGTTATCCCGGATGCGTACTCTCGCAATTGCCGTCACCGCCCTGACCATGCTGGCCGCCCTGGCGCCGCTGGCCGCCCTTTATGCCGATGTCACCAACCCCTCCGGCCAGGCGCAATACAC
>NZ_JFHO01000201.1:0-599 GCF_000724705.2 Acidiphilium sp. JA12-A1 | reverse complement strand
ATGGCACCGGCGTCTATGCCCGGGTGCCGGGGTATCTCGTCGGCGGCAAGACCGGCACGGCGCAGGTCGTCGGGCCGAACGGGCGCTATCTGCAACATCTCAACAACGCCTCGTTCATGGCCGCGTTCCCGATGAACGATCCGCGCTATGTGGTCTATGTCGTCGTGCTGCAGCCGCATGCGACGAAGCAGATGCTGCCGTTTTGCCATGGGTTTACCACGGGCGGCTATGTCGCCGCGCCGGCCGTCGCCCAGATCATCTCGCGGATCGGGCCGATGCTCGGGATCATGCCTTTATCCGGCCAGACGCTTGCCGAGGCGCAGGCGGCACTGTCGATCCCGCTCGATCCGCCAGCGCCGCCGGGTCGGCTCGCGCTGGGGCCGGGGCACCTGTTCCCGCCGGGGGCGAGCAAATACGCCTATATCCTCGCGCATCAGACCCCGCCGGCGAACATGGACGTCGCGGCGCATGACCAGGCGCTCGCACGGACCGAGATGTGGCAGCCCCTGGCGCCGGCGGCACAAACGGTGAGCCTGCCCCCGGCGCCCGCTTCCAGCGCCCATACGCTGGGGCACCGGATCATGAATATCGCCCTGCCG
>NZ_JFHO01000202.1:0-947 GCF_000724705.2 Acidiphilium sp. JA12-A1 | reverse complement strand
ATCGTGGTGTTCTATGTGCTGTTCGCCGCCCTGATCATGGTGAGCGAGGAATGGATGCGTCTGCTGTCCCGACACCAGGAAACCCATTGGCAGGGCGAGATTTTGTTGGTCCTGACCGTCTTTACCGGGGTGACCTGGGTGAGGGTGATCAGCCTTCTGGCGTCGCGAGGCGGCCCGCGGCCAAACAGATATGGTCCGGCTTCCGAGTGACATCAAAAATCGTATGGCTCGCCCCGTCTGCAAGTGTCGTTTTCGATGAACTGACCAGTCACCTTGGGTGTGACAAATACCGCATTCTGAATTCAGAACGCAAAACATCGATCGACCATTATGTCAAGTGTGGTCGTTTCGATCGTACTGAGAATTCCTGGTTCAGTGCCATGGCACGACGTCGACCGGCGTCTGCGGCAATCGCCAGCACGCCCTTCGCCGGCGCATATCCAACCGACGTCGGACGGCAGTCTCTATGAGCGCCTAGATCTCTAGCCGGAGCAGGTACTTGCCCGAGGTCGCGTGTTCCATATGCGTAACGAACGACAGTTTCATGGCGATCGGCGAGCACTTGACGGACATTGTCGGCCCGTGGCCGGAGGGCGATCCGGAGCCGTGTCGATACCCACGGACTCGCAAGCCGACACCGATTGCCTATATCGTACAGAACGGGTAATTTGGACAAAAGTGGAATTGCGAGGTTCACATGAGCAAGTCAGCCGTCATCGAGGCCAGTGCCGCTCGGAGCAGCTTCGCAAAGCTCGGGGAACAGGCCAGGCGGGCACCTGTCGAAGTGACCCGACACGGTAAGCTCGAATTCGTGGTCATCTCGCCGGACCTCTACGAGGCGGTCAAGGCGGCGGGCACGGTTCCGGTCGGCGAGTTGGCTGCATGCAGGAATCCTTCAACCAGATGTTCCAGGATATGCAGTCGGATCGATCCGAAGCGGCGTATGA
>NZ_JFHO01000203.1:0-477 GCF_000724705.2 Acidiphilium sp. JA12-A1 | reverse complement strand
CGCCGATCTCGAAGACGCCATCAAGCGCTACATCAAGGCGCACAACAGAATTCCAAGCCATTCCTCTGGACCGCAACCACAGCCTCAATCTTCAAAAAGCTCGCTCAGATCCCTGAACCATCCGAATGAGTCAATCCACTAGAGCCCGGTCCGGGGCAATCGGACGCGCCTCAAGGCTTCTTTAGCTCTCGCCGGAAAGGACTTCCCAGATTTTCGGTAACCCACGCCGTTAAGGACGGCATCCGCCGGCTTGGCGCGGTCCCAGTCGCGAGAGGACAACTCTTTCAGGAAGCTGCGAGCCTTACCTACGGAGTAGCGAGAGTCGTCATTCTCGGAGAGGGTCCTGTAAAGAGCCCCAAGGCGTTCGGCCGCGCTTCGCGGCACGGAATTCATCCGCATCAGAACCGCATCCTCACTGCTCACGCCGTGGTAGATCATGGCCGGAAGGGTGTTGATGCGCCGCTTCTCGGCTTCCGA
>NZ_JFHO01000204.1:0-1180 GCF_000724705.2 Acidiphilium sp. JA12-A1 | reverse complement strand
TTCCCCGCCGCCGCCAACGCCGGCATCGCCGCCGCCCGCCGCCTCGTCCCCGGCTGCGACATCCTGCTGCTCAACGCCGACATCCTGCTGCCGCCGCGCGCCCCCGCCCGGCTGCACGCCGCCCTCTACCGCGCGCCCGACATCGCCAGCGTCACCCCGCTCTCGAACGAGGCGACGATCATGAGCTACCCGGCCCGCCAGGGCGGCAACCCCGCGCCGGACCTCGTCGCCACCACCCGGCTCGACGCGCTGGCCCGCCGCGTCAACGGCGCCGCCCTGGTCGACATCCCGACCGCGATCGGCTTCTGCATGGCGATCCGGCACGACGCGCTCGACGCCATCGGCGGGTTCGACGCCGCGCTCTTCGCCCAGGGCTACGGCGAGGAGAACGACTGGTGCCGCCGCGCCGCCCTGGCCGGCTGGCGCCATGCCGGCGCGCCCGGCATCTTCGTCGCCCATCGCGGCGGCGCCTCCTTCGGCGCCACCACCGCCGCGCTCTGCGCCCGCAACCTCGCCGTCCTCGAACGCCGCCATCCCGGCTACGCCGCCCTCATCGCCGCCCATCACGAGGCCGATCCGCTGCGCGACGCCCGCCGCCGGCTCGACCTTGCCCGCTTCGCCGCCGGTCGCGTCCGCCACGGCGCGGTCGCCCTCGTCGCGCATGACCACGGCGGCGGCATCGCCCGCGTCGTCGCGGCGCGGATGGCGGCGCTGCGGGAAGCCGGGCTGCGGCCGATCCTGCTCAGCCCCGACCTGATCCGCGCCGACGGCTCGATCGCCGGCACCGGCCCCGCCCGCCTCGCCGATGGCGGCGCCGAACCGTTCCCCAACCTCGTCTTCGATCCCCGCACCGGGATGCGCGCCCTCGTCGCCCTGCTCCGGCGCGAGGGCGTGCGCCATGTCGAGTTCCACCACACGCTCGGCCACGACCCGGCGATCCTCGCCCTGCCGGCCCGGCTCGGCGTCCCGGCGGATCACGTGGTCCACGACTACGCCCATTTCTGCAAGCGGGTGAACCTGATCGGCCCGGCCCGGCGCTATTGCGGCGAACCCGGCATCGACGGCTGCGAAACCTGCCTCGCCGCCGCCGGCAGCGCCTTGGCCGACCCGATCGCGCCCGCCGCCCTGCGCGCCCGCTCCGCCGCCGCCTTCGCCGCCGCCCGCCGCGTCGCCGCCCCCT
>NZ_JFHO01000205.1:0-381 GCF_000724705.2 Acidiphilium sp. JA12-A1 | reverse complement strand
GAACTCGCCGTGCCCGACCGCATGGCGCTGGCCGCCGATCTCGCCCAGAGCGGCGCGCGGCTGACCGGCGCGCTCACCCGCGTCACCCAGTCAGTCCGCCTGCGGCTCGACCGCGCCGCCGCCGCCCTGCCCGACCTGCCCTCGATGATCGGCACCGCCCGCCAGCGGCTGGATGATCGCGGCGAGCGCCTCGCCCTCGCCCTGCCCCGCCTCGTCGCCGCGAAGCGCGCCCAGGCGCGGGAAGTCGCCGCCCGCCTCGTGCATCCGCGCGAGATCATCGCCGCCCGCCGCCACAGCCTCGCCCTGCTCGGCCAGCGCCTCGCCGCCCCGGCCCCCGGCCTGCTGCGGGAGAACCGGCTCCGCCTCGGCGCGCTCGCCGCC
>NZ_JFHO01000206.1:0-551 GCF_000724705.2 Acidiphilium sp. JA12-A1 | reverse complement strand
TCCTCCTCGAGGCCGATCTCGACGCGGCGGCGGCGGCGGCCGCCCGCCTCGCCCGCGCCCATGCCGCCACCCCGATGATCGCCCGCACCCTGCTGCAACCGGCGCTGCCGGCCACGTTCGGCCTCAAGGCCGCGCAATGGCTCGCCGCCCTCGACGATGCCCGCGCCGCCCTGCGCGATGCCGCGCGCCAGGCCCTCCGCCCGCAGCTCGGCGGCGCCGCCGGCACGCTGGATGGTTTCGGCACCCGGGCCGATGCGGCGGCCACCGCCTTCGCCGCCGCCCTCGGCCTCGATCCCGCGCCCCTGCCCTGGCACACCAGCCGCGCCCCGCTCGCCCGCCTCGCCGCCACCCTCGCCGCCGCCCTCGGCACCGCCGGCAAGATCGCGACCGACACCGCCCTGATGATGCAGGCCGAATGCGCCGAGGCCGCCGAACCCGCCGCCCCCGGCCGCGGCGGCTCCTCGGCGATGGCGCACAAGCGCAACCCCACCCTCGCCGTCGCCATCCGCGCCGCCGCGCTGCGCGCCCCGCCGCTCGCCGCCACCCTGCTC
>NZ_JFHO01000207.1:0-510 GCF_000724705.2 Acidiphilium sp. JA12-A1 | reverse complement strand
GGCGCAGCCGGCCGGTGGCGCCGAGCCGGTAGGCCTGCGCCGCCTGCGCCGCGCGCCGCGCCGCGATGGCATCGAGCCGCCGCGCCGCCAGCAGCGTGTCCCGGCTGCCCCGCCAGGCCGCCGCCGCCGCGTCGATCTGCGCCAGCACACGCGCCTGCGCCCGCTCGAACTTCGCGGCGGCGAGGCGGCGCTGCGCCCGGGCGATGGCGATCTGCCCCTGGTGCTGGTTGAGCACCGGCAGCGGCAGCGAGAGCGAGAGGATGAACTTGCTGTCGCCCTGGTCGTAATGATAGCCGGGGCCGATCGAGATGCCGGGGAACTGGCTGTCCACCGCCTGGCGCAGGGCATCGTCGGCGGCGCGGTAGCGGGCGAGGGCGGCGGCGACCTGCGGCCGCGCCGTGATCGCCGCGCGGACCAGGGCGGGCCAGCGGTCCGGCGCCGGGGCCGATGGATGGGCGAAGGCGGCGAAGGACAGCGACACCCCCCGCAGCGCCGCCGCCGGCATGCCGA
>NZ_JFHO01000208.1:0-281 GCF_000724705.2 Acidiphilium sp. JA12-A1 | reverse complement strand
CGATGTCGAAACCGAGGACGTAGAGCCCGGCGCGCCAGAGCTCGCCGAGGGCGAAGCACCAGGTTTCCGGCCAGATCGAGGGCAGGAAGCCGAGGGCGGCGCCGGCGCCGCGCAGCAGGGCCTGGGCCTCGCCCTCCTCATAGGCGCCGGTGACGCGGACGCGGCCGGTGGCGATCAGCGCGGCATCGTCCTCGCTGGTGCCGGCGAGGACGAAGGAGAGCGGCAGGGCGCGGGCGGCGGCATCGCGCGCGCAGGCGAGCAGGACGTCGAACCCCTTGGCG
>NZ_JFHO01000209.1:0-409 GCF_000724705.2 Acidiphilium sp. JA12-A1 | reverse complement strand
CGGTAAGCGCGTCGGCCGCGGCGGGATCGTTCCCGCCGCCGCTCGCGGCCAGCGCCTCGATCCCGGCGGCCTCGGCATAGGTCGCGGCATCGGCATAGCGGCCGGCGTTCACGAGGCGGCAGAACCCGTCGATCAGCATGTCCCGCTGCGCCGCCGGACCGAGGGCGAGGCCGGCGATGCGGGCGGGAACGTCCGCCGGGTCGCCGGTCGCGAGGTCGAGCAGGGCGAGGGCGAGGCGGGTGTCGCGGCCGATCGCGTCGTCGCGGGCGACGGCGTGGCTGACGATGTTCTCGGCATCGGCCATCGCCACCGCCTCGTCGTGGCGGCCGGCGGCGACGAGGCGGGTGAAGGCGGTGAGCACCGCCTCGACCCGGCGCCGCGCGTCGATCCGCAGCGGGCGGAGCAGGAG
>NZ_JFHO01000210.1:0-203 GCF_000724705.2 Acidiphilium sp. JA12-A1 | reverse complement strand
CGGTGGCGGCGGAGCGCGATGCGCCCGGCCGCGGCCGCTTCATCGAGCAGGCGGACGAGGGCGGGCTCGGGCGAGGCATCGTCCACCACCACCAGCGGGCAGCGCGGGGCGGCGCGGCGGAAGGAGGCGATGGCATCCGCCGTCGCCGCGGCGTCGCGATAGGCGGGCATGACGGCGCAGAGCGGGGCGCGCGGCGGCAGGAC
>NZ_JFHO01000211.1:0-1123 GCF_000724705.2 Acidiphilium sp. JA12-A1 | reverse complement strand
GCGGCTTTCCGATGAAGGGGGATTTAGGGGGTTGAGATAGAGCGCGCGCGCTGCGTCAGCCTCGTAGCCGGGCACTCCGCGCGCGCGCTCTATCATCTAAATACTATCTGGCGTGGATAACTCGGACCAAAATTCGCGTTTTTTCGCAGAAAACCGCCAAAAAATGCCTTGCTATTAGGTCACATCCTGTGTGACTACTGAGACACGCCACACGTGACTTAAAAGGAGGATTCATGGCCGCCACAATCCACGCTCTGAAAACCAGGCCAGACCGGCTCCGGCAGGACCAGGCGGAGCAGTTGCGCCAGGCGCTGCTGCCGTTCGAGGGAGACATGCCGGAGGCTGTGAAAGCCTTGATCGGCCACATCGACCGCCAGACCGCCAGCCGCAACAAATGGACCTTCGTCATGCTCAGCCCGGAACAGAACGCCATCGTCGTTGACTATCTCGCGGACCACTCGGCCCGCCCGCTGGTGGCACTGAAGCTCTGGGCGCTGTGCTTCAAGCACCTGCGCACCGATACCGGCGAAATCCTGCTTACTCGTGAGGAAATCGCTGAAAAGCTGGACCAACAACCACGCACTGTCAGCGAGATGATGACCGAACTCGAGGGCTTTGGCGCCATCATCCGCCGCCGCCAGCGCGTCGCCGGGATGAAGGGGCCCGGGGATGGTCCACTACTTCATGAACCCCTCGCGTCGCCACGCATCTGAGCGGTCAGGAACGTGACCAGGCCCAAGCCGACGCGCCGCTGCTGCGGCTGATGGAAGGCGGAAAACCAGCATGAGGCGTGGCGCGGCAACTCATCCAGGATGTGATAGGCTCGCCCCATGAGTGACCAACCCGAGAACCTGATGCTGGTCTATCTGCGGCGGCTCGACGAGAAGATCGACCGGCTGGCGGAGGACATGCGCGAGGTGAAGCTACGCCTGACCGCCTTGGAGACCGCCGTGGGGAATCTCGCGGCCACCGAGATGAGCCATTACGCCATCATGGCCGATCGTGCGGATCGTCTCGCAGCGCGGATCGAGCGGATCGAGACGCGTCTGGACCTCCGCGAGCAAGCCTAGAGGTCCATCTCCAACCCGCGATCCTTCTCTTGCGCGACTTTTTCCATCACCGC
>NZ_JFHO01000212.1:0-254 GCF_000724705.2 Acidiphilium sp. JA12-A1 | reverse complement strand
GCCCGGCGCCGACGACCCCGACAGTTTCATCCGCCGCGAGGGAGCCGCCGCCTTCGCCGCCCGCCTCGCCGCCGTGCCCTCGCTGGCCGACACGCTCTACCTCCTGCTGGCCGAAAGCGCCGACCAGGCCACCCCCGAGGGCCGCGCCGCCCTGCGCCACCGGCTCGAGGAGGTCGCCCGCACCATCGAGGACAAGGCGCTGGCCGGCGAATACCGCGGCGCGCTGCTCGACCGTTTCTTCGCCGCCCGGCGCG
>NZ_JFHO01000213.1:0-234 GCF_000724705.2 Acidiphilium sp. JA12-A1 | reverse complement strand
CGCCAGCGCGCCCTCGACGAACGGGGCCGGGGCGAGGTGAAGCCGGGCGCGCAGGGCATCGTCCGCGAGGTCGCGCGCCATTTCGGCGCTGAGCACGGCGCTGCCGAGATCCATCAGCACGACGATGCCCTCGCAGCCGGCCAGTTCCTCGCAGGCGGCGAGGATGGCGAGCGGGTCGGTGCCGAGTTCGGCATGGTCCGGCCCGGCGCCGGCGGCGATGGCGAGGGCGAGGCG
>NZ_JFHO01000214.1:0-472 GCF_000724705.2 Acidiphilium sp. JA12-A1 | reverse complement strand
CCCTCGCTCGCCGCGGTGGCCGAGGCCGTCGTCGGCCAGATCGCCGCCTGGGCCGCGCGCGGCGAAAGCGCGCCCGCCCGCCTGCTCGGCCCCGGCGGCGAATTCGTCGAATGGGCGCACTACCCGCAGCCCGACGCCATCGCCCCCGCCAGCGCGTGGCGCTTCTTCTACCACGCCCACGCCGCCCGCCAGCGCCCCGCCGCCGAGCACGGCCATTTCCACATCTTCGTGCCGCCGCCCGCCGGGTCCGCCGGATTTTCCCATCTCGCCGGCATCTCGGTCGATGCGCGGGGCCTGCCGCTCCGCCTCTTCACCACCAACCGCTGGGTCACCGGCGAGGTCTGGCAGCCCGCGCCCGCGCTCATCGCCCGGCTGCGCCGCCCCGGCCTGCACGATGCCGAACCCTCCGACGTCGCCCGCTGGCTCGACGGTCTGCTGATCCTCTTCGCCGACGAGATCGCCGCCCTCCTCC
>NZ_JFHO01000215.1:0-329 GCF_000724705.2 Acidiphilium sp. JA12-A1 | reverse complement strand
GATGCCGGCGCCGCAGGTCGCCCCGGCGCCGGCGCGCGCGCTCCCGGCGGCGGCCCCGCGCCGCGCGCGTCCCGCCGCCGCCATGGCGCAGATTCTCGCCCGCCCCCTGTTCCGCCCCGACCGCCGCCCCGTCGCCGACGCCAGCACCGCCGCCACCTCCATGCCCCGGCTGTCCGGCATCCTGCGCGGCGATGCGGTGCGGCTGGCGATCTTCGCGCGCTCATCCGGCAAGCCAGTCCTGCTCGGCGAGGGTGGGCATCTCGGCGGCTATCGCATCGTGCGGATCGGCCGGCGCGCGGTGCTGCTGGAGGGCCCGCGCGGCCGGCTCC
>NZ_JFHO01000216.1:0-664 GCF_000724705.2 Acidiphilium sp. JA12-A1 | reverse complement strand
CCTGCACGCCGCGCCACCCGGTCGGTCCCTGCATGGTCTCGGACGAAGGCGCCTGCCACATCTGGTGGCAGGCGGGTGTCCGGGCGCACTGACCCGGTCCCGATGCCGGCCTTGCGGATCGAACTCGGCGGGCGGGTGCAGGGGGTCGGGTTCCGCCCCTTCGTCTACCGCCTCGCCCGGCGCCACGGCGTTTCCGGCTGGGTCCGCAACGGGCTCGGCACGGTGGAAATCCTCGCCGCCGCCGACCCCGCGATCCTCGACCGCTTCACCGCCGCCCTGCTGGCCGAGGCGCCGCCCACCGCCCGGCCCGGCCTGCTCGGCGTCACCCCGGTGGCCGAGGCGGTCGAACCCGGATTTTCCATCCGCGACAGCGCCGCCACCGAAGGCGCGCGTCCCGCGTTCCCGCCCGATCTCGCCCCCTGTCCCGACTGCCTGCGCGAACTCGCCGACCGGTCCGACCGCCGCGCCGGCTACCCGTTCATCAACTGCACCCAGTGCGGCCCGCGCTACAGCCTGATCCGCCGTCTGCCCTACGACCGCGCCAACACCGCGATGGCCGGCTTCCCGCTCTGCCCCGCCTGCCGCGCCGAATACGCCGACCCGCTGAACCGCCGCTTCCACGCCGAGCCGGTCGCCTGCCCCGATTGCGGCCCGCACTGCCGGT
>NZ_JFHO01000217.1:0-276 GCF_000724705.2 Acidiphilium sp. JA12-A1 | reverse complement strand
TCCTGATCGCGATCCGCCTCAACCGCCTCGTCGCCCGCTTCGCCGCTTCCGCGCAGGCGGCGGCAAAGCCGCGCCGCGGCGCGAAACCGCGCCCGGCGCGCGCGCATGTCCCCTCGCCACTGCCCCGCCGCTTCGCCTGGCTGCTGCGCGTCCTGCCCGGCACCGGCGCCGCCGCCTCGCAACTGCGCCACCTGCTCGACGATCCGGACATGACCGCCTTGATCGAATCGCGCCCGGCCACCGGCCGCGCCCTGCGCCCGCTCTGCCATCTGCTCG
>NZ_JFHO01000218.1:0-409 GCF_000724705.2 Acidiphilium sp. JA12-A1 | reverse complement strand
CCGTTGTCAAACAGCGCCCGCACGTCAGCGTGCCGGCCAAGGATCTCCGACATCTCACGCGGCGCCTCGATGCAGACCGACAGACGCAGCGGATCGTGCGCGTAACGCTCGCCGTCATGGACCGATTGCCAAGGCAGGCCGACGCGCAAGAGCCCGCCGTTACCCTCGACCACGCCGATCCCGCCGGTGACGTTGTGCAGGAGCTTGTTGCCGCCCCCGAACACGTCGGGCGCCACGGTCGAACCATAATATTGCAAGCTGATCCAGCTCGCCACGACGACCGGAGCTGTCAAGATCAACTCAAGAACGCTGAAGCTCTTGTCCTGCTTCCAGTCGTAATCATGCAGGAAGGCCCGGCCTCCCAGGCTTTTGCCGGCAGTGCGCCTGCGCGGAGCGGCGATGAAGGCTT
>NZ_JFHO01000219.1:0-560 GCF_000724705.2 Acidiphilium sp. JA12-A1 | reverse complement strand
CCGGTCCGAGTTCCTTGGCCAGGCTCTGAGTGAGCCCAATCACCCCATTTCGCCGCGGAATACGGTGTACGGTACGCATAGCCGTGGCGGCCTGCCGAGGAGGACATGTTCACGATGGCGCCACCACCCGCCGCCTTGATAAGCGGCACGGCACGACGCACGCAGAGAAATTGCCCGGTCAGATCGATGTCGATGCAGCGGCGCCAGTCATCGGGGTCGATGTCTTCGACGGCACCGGTCGGCCCGGCAATTCCCGCATTGTTCACCAGCGCGTCGAGCCCGCCGAGACTGGCATGTGCGGCGTCGAACATTCGATCGACCTGCGACCGATCCGAGACGTCGCAGACAGACGTCGTCACCCCAAGCCGTACGCTGCACGCCTCGAGCGCCTGCGCATCGACGTCGCAGATATGAACCCTCGCACCTGCGGCCACCAAGGCTTCGACGATTGCCAGGCCTATCCCCCCGGCTCCGGCCGTGACGACAACCCGCCGGCCCTGCGCTTCCATTTTCATAATCTTGATTTCTCCGCTCTGTGTCAGGCCTGGCGTTCACGCATC
>NZ_JFHO01000220.1:0-691 GCF_000724705.2 Acidiphilium sp. JA12-A1 | reverse complement strand
TAGCGCCCTCGGCTCTCCGGATGCGGTCTGAGAAGAATCGGAGTGCGCTGGCCTTGGTCTCGAATGGTCGCGACGAACGCGTCCATTTCATCGTCTTCACCAATGCGATCGGTGATGAATGAAGGTCGATGAGATCGGTATCAATCTCTACGATCACATCTCCGGTTTCGAGCTTTTCCTTGGCATCTCGTAGATCGGCCACCATCGTCTCGACCGATTCACTCATTGCGCCGACCAACAACCCCCCGCGGCATCGGCTTCCGTATGGCTTGCGGAGCACTGGGCAAGGTCTCGGGTGGAGAAATCAAGTGTTCAAGAAGGTGTTTGCGCCCCATTCTCAGTTGCTCCATGCCTTTTCGACCAGAGCCTCTATTTCCGCGTTCACCTGATTCATTGATTCGAGTGCGCGATCGTATGTTGACCGGGTGAATTGCTCGCGTGGAACCTCGTATAGCGTTTGCTTTGTAATCGAGGCGTCAGAGATGGCCGTGCTTTTAACCATTGCATTCGTCAGCACACGCTCGCCGAAGAGCGATCGCATAAAGGCCACCATCTGCGTCTGCGGCCCGTCGGTCGGCTCGTATCGTGTCACAAGATAGCGCATCCAATCGTATTGCATGTCGCCACCTGCCTTAGCGACGACACCAAGTAGTTCGGATGTCATCAAGAGGAACTGGCACATCGACATGAT
>NZ_JFHO01000221.1:0-2199 GCF_000724705.2 Acidiphilium sp. JA12-A1 | reverse complement strand
GAAGAGGTGCGCTCTCTGACGGAGCTGATCACGCCGGAGGCCGAGCACGTGCTGGATTGGTTTCACATCACCATGCGCCTGACCGTGCTCGGCCAGTATGCCCGCGGCGTCGTCCATCACGACGAGGCCGAGGGTGCCCGCCTGCTCGCCTCGCTGGACAGCATCAAGTGGCTGCTCTGGCACGGCAACCAGCACCGGGCCGGCAAAGAGATTGCATTCTTCGAGGATGACGTGGACAGCCTGGAGGTCAATTACCCGAATTTGGGCAAGTTCAAACGCGCCGCACATGAGTTCGCTGGCTATATCGCCAGCAACGCCGGCAGCCTGATCAACTATGGCGAGCGGTTCCGTTCGGGCGAGCGCATCTCCTCCAGCTTGGCCGAGAGCACAGTCAATGCCGTCATCAGCAAGCGCTTCGCCAAGCGTCAGCAGATGCAATGGACCAAGCGCGGTGCCCACCTGCTTCTGCAGGTTCGGACCCGAACGCTCGACGGCACCCTACGGCCTCTGTTCGAGCGCTGGTACCCAGGGCTCGCTAACGACAACGGAGATGGCGCAACTCACCCCGCCGCGGCCTGATCACCCCACACTTCCTGATGGTCTCCCACCTTGTGCCGATCGTCTCGGCCGGACCGCCCGAGGGGCGGCCGGCGCAGGATTCCCAGAACCGCCGCGGGCGCGCCGATTTTGCGCCGGCCCCTGATGGAGGAACAGAATCGGGCCCGGGCCGGGCGGAAAGCCATGAAAATCTCCGGCATAAAAATCAATAATTTGATCCGTATTTTTGCGCCATATGCCGTATAGCACGAGATAACCGTTTTTTTCAGGGCGCAAAAAGGATTTTTTCACTGATGTCGTGATAAGTCTGGTTGTCGATACTACGGCATTTTCGTAGGATCCCGGGCGCGGAACCGACCGTGTCGCGCGCCCTGGATGCTGACAAAGGCCGATCTGAGGCCGCTTGGCGCGGGTTTCCGTACCCTGGTTCGCTGCAAAGCGTCCCCTACATCCTGACAGAACATGCCCTGGTCGATTGCAATCGGAGCGGCTCGTGGGACCGGTCGATTCGCCCAGGAGAGGCCCCGCGTGCCCGACAACAGCGAATGCGCACTGCCAGGAGGCAGGCAGGCAGCACGGTGGCCCCTCCCTTGCGGGCAGGCGACCGGCTCCGCGTCTTGGGCACCTGAGAAAATGCCGGCAGCCCATGGACGCACGCAACGCCCACCCCACGCGGACATAAGCGACGGGACATTTACGCTTATTACACATTATTCGTTTATTTCATTTGCTGACGCGGGGTTCATGCCCTAGCTAAGAGCCAGGTCAAAAAATGAGGAGGGGTTGATGGCGAAGGCTGCGACCGATCTGACGCATCGCCTTCCGACTTCCGATGAAGTCCGGAGCGCGAATGAAGCTGCAATCGCACTTGCGCGAGCAAAATCGCGGGATGGCGCCCTCATTGTTGGCGAAGGGTCGAGCGAGCAGCTGCGCCTAGCGCCCGCGATCAGTGAATTGCTCGTGGATATCCTTGGGCATATCGCGCGGGGAGAGATGGTAACCTTTGTTCCTGTCGGGTCGATGTTGACGACCCAACAGGCGGCAGATTTGCTCAACGTCTCTAGGCCATATCTCAGCGGTTTGCTGAAGAAGGGGGAGATCCCGTTCGTTCCAATCGGCTCACACAGGCGCGTCAAGTTTGAAGATTTGATCGCCTACAAAAATCGGCGTGATAGCAACCGGGAAGCAGCGCTGGATGAATTGGCACGCTTGGGCCAAGAATTCGATGCCTCATGAAGCACATTGCGGACCGCTTCGTTGTCGTATTAGACGCAAATGTCCTGTATCCATTCAGGATGCGGGACATTCTTTTGTGCTTCTATCATGCTGGCTTGTTTCGGGGCCGCTGGAGCAAAACAATATTGGAGGAATGGACTTCCAATCTCTTGGCTGAAAAGCCAGGCTTGGAACACAGTATTTGTTCGCAGTTGCAAAAAATGAGTTTCGAGTTTCCAGAAGCGCTGGTTACCGATTACGAAAGCTTGATAGGCGGCCTCGAGCTGCCTGATCAGAATGATCGCCACGTTCTCGCGGCTGCGATCCGCTGCGGAGCACAACACATCGTCACCCAAAATCTCAACGACTTCCCGCCAGAGGCTCTGGAACAATTTTCTGTTGAAGCGATTCACCCCGATGAATTTC
>NZ_JFHO01000222.1:0-454 GCF_000724705.2 Acidiphilium sp. JA12-A1 | reverse complement strand
GGCGCGACAGGCGCAACGGGTGCCATCGGCGCAACGGGCGCAACCGGAGCCACGGGTGCCACCGGCGCGACGGGTGCCACGGGCGCGATGGGTGCCACCGGAGCCACCGGCGCAACGGGTGCCACGGGCGCAACGGGTGCCACCGGCGCCACCGGCGCGATGGGTGCCACAGGCGCAACTGGCGCCACGGGCGCGACGGGTGCCACAGGCGCAACCGGAGCCACCGGCGCGACGGGTGCCACAGGCGCGATGGGTGCCACGGGCGCGACGGGTGCCACGGGCGCAACGGGTGCCAAGGGTGCCACCGGAGCCACCGGCGCGATGGGTGCCACAGGCGCAACGGGCGCGACGGGCGCAACGGGTGCGATGGGTGCCACCGGCGCCACGGGTGCGACGGGCGCGACGGGTGCCACGGGCGCSACGGGCGCGATGGGTGCCACGGGCGCAACCGGAG
>NZ_JFHO01000223.1:0-2109 GCF_000724705.2 Acidiphilium sp. JA12-A1 | reverse complement strand
TGTAACATGGTAAAGCTAGATATTGCTTGACCCCGGCGGCGTTCGTCACGTTCAGATTCTCATCGACATATCCCTGATTGATCAACTGATTCATGCCATTCTGATCCAGAATATAGGGGCTGGGTGTATCAGGGTTGTAGCCAAGATTCTGAATTTTGTAGATATTATCGCCCGCGGAGTAATCGCTGGTGCCAAATTTGGAGCCGCTATTCAGAATTTGGTCGATCTTGTCGTCGTCTCACGCTGGATTTCCACTTGAGTCGAGTTGGCTCTGTAACTGATTGATGGCAGTACGCTGGTCAGCCGCAGGCGCGGTTGAATCATAAACGCTATCCGGTGTGAATTGATCGGCGCGCCGGGGATATGTAACGCCATCATTCCCGTTGTTGTAGCGTTGCATGATATCGTCGGTCGAGCCGCGCGCCGGATACGCAGCCAGAACCTGCTGGCGTGGGGATTTGGGAGGTAGGGGTTCATCCTCTGCCTCTGGCGCCTTGGGTTTCACCTCATGCACGCGCTTGACGATTTCGCGGAGCAGGACGAGCAGGCCCAGCGAGACCAGCGCCGCCGCGGCCAGTTTGGCGGCGAGTTTGATCTCCTCACCCGTCGTGGCGTGGCCGGCCTTGATCACCGCCTCGACGAAATCTTTTCCGGCAATCAACCCCGCCCAACCGAACTGCCACTAGGCCAGCCCGGCGATCATGCCGTCCACGATCGCATCCGCCCCTGGCAGCGCCTGCACGACCGCGATCCCGCCAAAGAACAGCGCCATCACTGCAAGGTTCTGCGGTGTCAGGAACGCCCTGAATTCCGCCCGGCTGGCCTCTCCAAGACATTCCGGGATCGCCTCGAACATGGCGACCACCTTCTGCCCGCCGCTCCAGCCGGATACCGGGCCGCGGCCCGGCAGGACCCCACTGCCGGCATCGCCGCGGATCATGCTGCGATGCGGGTCTCTCGCGAAACGGAAGACCGCAAGCGCACCGTGGCGGACATCCTCCTGCAACTGCCGGATCAGGAGTGCCGGCGGAACCTCCTGACGTTCGTTGCGCCAGGCCGCGTAGAAGCGACGGATGCCGCAAGATTGCCCGGATGACCGAAAAATGGCGTGGCGCCCTGGCGCATGGCGTCGAGCATCTGCTCGAATTCAAGCCGGCCGAGGGTATCCGACCCCTGATACGCCTGGAACCGGTGGACTTCCCTCGTCTCCGCCGAGGTGGGCAGGATGAGATAGACTGCGTGGAGGCTTCGCAATTCCAGATGGAGTGCTTGCGGATGGGGCATTGCCATCCACGGATGCGGTCCAGGTGATCCTGAAAGTGCATTTCCCATCCGCGCCACGATACAGCATCATTATTGGAATCAGAAAATGCGAAAATCAGGAATTTCGCACGAGCGTGGCGAACTTGGGGGGGTAGCAGCAGCGGGCAGCTGTAATTACAGCGGTCGGATAGGGGTTAAAGGGCTTATTGGAATGGCAAACTCGGCGAGGCTGGTTCCGGAACTGGTGGTTTCGGACTTGGAGGTGATGGTCTGAGCCCTAAGTTCCCGCCATTCAGGAGTAGAGTCTCATCCTCGAGTGATGCCCACGATTGGGCGTAGGTGCAACAGCCGGGTTGGGGGTTAACCCCCAACCCGGCGCGCCGCTGATTTTTCCCGCCACCTCTGCCGGGGTTTTGTTGCCCAGGCTCGAATGGGGGCGGTGATGATTATAGTCGTGACGCCAGGCGGCCAGCACGGACCTCGCTTGAGGCAGGCTCGTGAACAAGGTCTCGTTCAGACACTCGTCCCGGAGCCGGGCGTTGAAGCTCTCGACGAACCCGTTTTGCTGGGGCTTGCCGGGCGCGATGTAATGCCATTCCACGTTCCGCTCTTTCGACCAGCGCAGGATCGACATGCTGGTGAGCTCAGTGCCGTTGTCGCTGACCACCATGAGCGGGCGCGCCCCGCGCTCAGTGATCGCCATATCCAACTCGCGTGCCACCCGGGCGCCCGAAATTGACGTGTCGGCGATCAAGCGAACGCATTCGCGGCTGAAATCGTCCACGACGGCGAAGATCCGAAACCTGCGCCCGCATGTCAGGGCGTCGGAGACGAAATCCAGCGACC
>NZ_JFHO01000224.1:0-653 GCF_000724705.2 Acidiphilium sp. JA12-A1 | reverse complement strand
GACCAATCGGCATCGGTGAGGTCGCTTGCGTAGCGCAATCCGACCCGGCAATATCGTCGCCGAGCGATTTCAGTCCAGGCCATCGTATTTCCGTTCGTCTTCGCAAACGAACTGAATCACAACCCGCTGAAATCGCTCAACTATCTTTTGCGGTCCGGCTCTGAGAGATGCTGGCGTCTGCTTTTCCATAGGTCCTGGCTGGAGTCCGGCGTCAGTATTTGAATATCTTCGCGAACAAGGTTTGATAATCGGCTCCTGCCAAAGGGCATTATGGCGTAGGCCCAATAATTATTTCATAGAAGAAATAAAATAACTTTACTCATTTTTATCGAATTCGCTTGCCGACGTGGAGGACTGCCGCGCCGGCTAACGCCGACGATAGCTGAGCGGTCGCCCGAGAACCCGCTTATGGAGCCGCTTGGCAGTCCCGCGAAGGCCCTGGCCCTGCATGGCGCGGATGCCGAGCAGCGCCTGGTGCTGGCGCGGCGTCAGCCCGTCGCGCCGGGCGGCGGCCTCGCTGAAGGCGATGAACTTCCGCAGCGCGAAGCGGAACGAGGCCAGCATCTCGTAATCCTCGTCGGTCAACCGCGCATCAGCCATGCTGTCTCCTCTTCCCGGCGGGTTGCCGTTGTATATCGCATTACGATATATGG
>NZ_JFHO01000225.1:0-526 GCF_000724705.2 Acidiphilium sp. JA12-A1 | reverse complement strand
CGCTCGCCATTGTCGCGGCCGATCCGCTGGCGCTGACGCTGCTGCGGCCGCCGGGCGAGAKYGGGGGCGGATAGTCGTGGTCGGCTCGGCGCAGCGCTTCGGCGTGCCGATGGGTTTCGGCGGCCCGCACGCGGCCTATTTCGCCACCCGCGATTCGCTGAAGCGGCATATGGCCGGCCGGCTGGTCGGCGTTTCGGTCGATGCGGGAGCCCGGCGCTGCGGCTCGCGCTGCAGACGCGCGAGCAGCACATCAGGCGCGAGAAGGCGACCTCGAATATCTGCACCGCTCAGGTGCTTCTGGCGGTGATCGCCGGATTCTATGGCGTGTGGCACGGGCCGGAAGGGCTGGCGCGGATCGCCCGGCGGGTGCATCTCGCGGCCAGGCTGCTGGCCGGCGCGGCGCGGGCGGCGGGGCTTTCGATCCGCCATGACGTGTTCTTCGACACGATCGCGATCGAGGCGGGCGCCGGTGCCGACTCGCTGATGCAGCGGGCGCTGGGCGCGGGGTTCAACCTGCGGCGCGTCG
>NZ_JFHO01000226.1:0-410 GCF_000724705.2 Acidiphilium sp. JA12-A1 | reverse complement strand
GGGTGGCCGCAATCGGCCCGTTGGTCTTCAGATCGGCGCGGGTAGCACGCGGGCGGCGTGCCATCCGCGGCGCGCGGCGGCCGCAGGGCGCCGAGCAGGATGACGAGCGGCGCGATCTCGACATGCAGCACCCGCGCGATCACCGGGCCGAGCGCGGGCCAGAGCCAGAGCAGCGCGTCGGCGACGCCGGGGCCGCCGCGCCGCCAGGCGAGCCAGGCGACCATGACGGAAAGCCCCGTCATGTCGTTGGCATAGGCATAGGGGGTCACGAGCAGCGTGAGGCAGACGGTGAGCGCGGCGCGCGCCACCGGGTCGGCCTCCTTGCGGCGCCAGGCATGCCAGCACCAGATCGAGGCCGCCAGCGCCGAGACGCCCTGGCAGAGGCCGGCAAGGCCGACCGGGGCACCGAG
>NZ_JFHO01000227.1:0-690 GCF_000724705.2 Acidiphilium sp. JA12-A1 | reverse complement strand
CCATCCGGCCGACGCGGCCGCGCTCGGCCTCGGCGCGCGCCGCAGCGACGCGCTCCGGGGTCGATTACCCGGCTAAGCACGAAGGAGAGGAGTGCGATCATGATCGGCCCGCCGACCGAATTCGGCAAGGGTGAAGCGCCAGCCCATCAGCTCATGCGCGAGATCCATGATGATCAGCTTGCGGACGATCGCGAGCATCCCGATCAGGATGACCACCCGCACGCGCACCGGCCCCTCGTCGCGCTCGCTCGTCACGAGGATCGATCGCTTGAATTCCAGCGCGATGACGACGGTGAAGATCCCGCCGAACACCGACTGGAACACCGCCGCGTTGGTCGGATCGAAGGTTGTGGCCAGGATGTCGTGTGCGATGTTCACCACGAGATGCGCGAGTGCCGCCGTCACCACGATCGCCATCAGCAGCGTCACGGCCTGGACGACGACGAATTCGAAATATTGGTACGCCCTGCTGCCGAACCGGCGGTCCATCCCCTGGTCTCCCCGTGTCTGCCGCGGCAATGATAGCGGCTTCCGCCGTCCGTTGCATGCACGAAAGGGACACGGACCCGCGCCCCTTCAACCTTTGGCGCCTTGCCCGGCCATCCGCGCGGTGCCATCTGGAGTGCATGATGAATACCAATGATCCGGTCGGCTGGCATGGCACGACCATTCTCTGTGTGCGGCGCGACG
>NZ_JFHO01000228.1:0-625 GCF_000724705.2 Acidiphilium sp. JA12-A1 | reverse complement strand
CTTCAGATAGACGCGCGGATGCCCCAACGGGCCGCCCCCGTCACAAGCGACGGTTCGCTCCCGAACCTGAATCATCTCGAAATCTATCGCGCCCGCTGAGCGGACATGAACACCTCACGCGCTGTGTGAACGATCGCCACAATACCGCCAAAGACCCCCGATGCCTATCGCCAGCGAAGAGGACGGCCTCCACTTGCGCCGCCAACGGCCGAAGGGCATTGAGCCCAGATCCAATCCGCGCTATGCGGACGTTGCCGGACCCGTAGCTCAGCTGGATAGAGCGTTGCCCTCCGAAGGCAAAGGTCGCGCGTTCGAATCGCGCCGGGTCCGCCATATAGCCCTCAGAAACCAAACCACTTTTCGCAGATGGGCATCGAAGATGCGCACGTTGTTGCAGAGGCGGCAGTCCGGCGCAGGCTGGCCAGAATAATCAAATAATCAATCGTGGTGAGCAATCTCGCCGCATGCGACAGCCAGCAGCGCACATGGAGGGCGCGGGCGATACGCAATGAGGCGTTCACGCTGCCGGAGATTTCTGCAGCACATGTGAAGCGCAATTACACCCGAGGTGACATTCGGAAACCGGAAATCACCACTTAAGTATTTGATTTTATGGTGCTGTCAG
>NZ_JFHO01000229.1:0-664 GCF_000724705.2 Acidiphilium sp. JA12-A1 | reverse complement strand
CCCTGCTGACGTCCCGTTAACAGACAAAGACTGAAAGGCTCCCCGACATGAGCGACCTCGACCTTCGCAAGGCCCTGATCTCCGCCTGCCAGCAGATGAACGCGCTGGGCATCAACCAGGGCACGTCCGGCAACATCAGCGTCCGCCACGGCGACACGATGCTGATCTCGCCCTCCGCCACGCCCTATCACCTGATCGAGCCCGACATGTTCGATCTCATCCAGATGGTGAATTGCCCAGTCATAGGCCGCGCCGAGCGGGATTTGCAGGGTGCGCCCGAGTTGCGTGATCGAGTATTCGACCGCGACGGGCGAGGTCGGGAGCACTTGCCGCGCGATCAGCCCGTTGCGTTCCAGGCGGCGGAGAGCCTGGGTCAGTGCCTTGTGGGTGATGCCTTCCAGCCGTCGCCTGAGTTCGTTGAACCGTGTCGGCTTTTCGTTGAGCAGCGTGAGGATCATCACCGACCATTTGTTGGCGACCTGATCGAAGAAAGAGCGGGCGGCACAATCCGCAAAGAACACCGCGTCCACTTCGCACGTCATCCCGATATCCTCCCGTATACCTGCGCACCTTGAGGTGCGTAATTGATCCTAGATAGCCGATGTATATCTAGATGCCAAGGAAATGCCCATCGGCTTGAACATCGGGTCACTGCACCGATCCG
>NZ_JFHO01000230.1:0-290 GCF_000724705.2 Acidiphilium sp. JA12-A1 | reverse complement strand
AGACGATGTCGCGGAACGGCCGGATCCACGCCCGCGCGCGACGAACCGCTCCCGCAACCCGCCGGATTCTTGATCCGCCCAGCTGCACCACGCCGATCGCCCCCTTCACCCGCACATCGACCACGCCGGGCAGCCCCCGGCACGGTTCCAGCCCCTCGCGCAGCCAGGCCTCGATTTGCCTGGCCTGCCCCAGCCGGTCCTCGGTCTCGAACAGGTCGAGCGAGGCATTCGCCGCGGCGCAGCCCAGCGGATTGGCCATGAAGGTCGGCCCGTGCATCAGCGCCTTCATC
>NZ_JFHO01000231.1:0-17932 GCF_000724705.2 Acidiphilium sp. JA12-A1 | reverse complement strand
TGTTCACCCTGCAATGGCTGTCCGATCCCGCTCTGCGCCAGCGCAGTCATGCCGGGCTCAATAAGGGCGAGGCCAGCAATGCCCTGCGCCGCGCCGTATTCTTCCATCGCCAGGGTGAAATCCGCGACCGCACCTTCGAAAATCAGAGCTTCCGGGCCTCCGGGCTCAGTCTCATCACCGCCGCCATCGTCCACTGGAATACCATCTATCTCGACCAGGCCGTCCAGCACCTGCGGGCCCAGGGTACGGCAGTGCCCGATGATCTCCTGGCGCATGTCGCGCCGCTCGGATGGGAACACATCGCTCTGACCGGCGATTATGTCTGGAATCCCGCCAATCCCAATGCCAGCTTCAGGCCGCTACGCGATGTTCGCGCTCCGTTCATACCCCGCGCCGCTTAGCGTACGATTTTGAACAGATCGTGCGGTGACCCCCATAACGCTAGACGCAGTCACAGCACCTAGCGTGGTCCAATCATCGGCGCATGAGCTGTTGAACCTCAGAGTCAGAACGTATTGTTTCTATCTTATTCCCATAGCTTGAGCAGATTATGGTCGATGCGCCCTGCGCGGACCAAAGGTGTGGGTGACTCACAACCGTGTTGATCAGCTGGACTAAAGCTGTCGCGAAGAGCAGCCACTCGACCAGCGATGGTTTCTTTTGCATCGTCGAACTCCATTCGGAGCCGATGACAGGACAGCACGCGGTCGCCGCGTCATCGGCCAAGCGTTGGGCCGATGACCTTTTCTCTTGAGAACCATGAAAAATGCCAATGCCGGCCACAAACCACCCATTGGTTTGCCGCCACGAAGCGCTTTTGCCCCTGAAGTTTGCTCATCGCTACGATCAGATCTGGTATTCAAACCACCTTCCACCGGATCGCTAAGGGCTTGCCCCTGGCTCGTAGTGGTGCGGCGTTTACCCGCGGAGCGTAGATCGGGGGTCCAGGGGGCGGAGCCCCCGCGCACCGCAAACTGAAAAGTTTGCATAAGTGCGCCCTTCGGGAACTAGTGCTATTTTGGTCGATGGCGCATGGTGTGATCCATGACCCGGCAATCGATGAACACGCTCCGATCCCGCCGTGCCGAACTCGGCCTGGTGCAGATGAACCTGTGGATCAGGGAAGAGGACCGCGTGGCTTTCGAAGCGGCCGTGGCGCCGTTCAAGGCTCGCGTAGCGGAGATCGATCCACCACGGCAACGCGGTCGGCGTTCCATAGACGCGATCAAAGAACGGATCGAACGGCTAGAGCAGGACGGCCATTTGGAATCCAGGAAGGTCACCCGGCACCGCCCGTCCGCGAAAGAGGTTCCCCCTCTTCCCGTCCGCCTGGCGTTTCCATCAGTGCCACCAGCGGCCCTCCGTGATGCCATGAAGGGTGATGGGTGGGCTTATGATCGATCCACCAATGTCTGGAGCACTCAGGAGCCGGAATTGGTCGAGAGTTGGCTCGCCGAACTCGTTGAGGACTGGGGCGCCCAGATCATCAGAACGGCAAGTGACTGAGCAACGAAGCACTAGTGCTTTTCGTGCTCCGAAGACCTCTGGATAGGATGCAGTACCCTCAGCCCGTCGCTTTCAATGCCGTTTGCTAGCAGTGTCGTTGCCCATGACCTCGTGGCGCGGGTCGAGCGCAGCGCGGGAGACCCGTAGGGCGCAATGCGCCCGCGCCAGGCTAAATCCGGTCGGCTTCGCGGTCCGCCAGGACCGCCATTGATGGGTAAATCGCATAGCGATTTACCGTATCTCTGATTCCGACTCGGATCGGTCTCGCTATATCTTCTTCTTAGGTTTGGATATGGTCGGAAGGTCGCGGCAACAAAACTGTCCTATCGCACGCGATTCCCCCAGGTTTTCCGCCATTTTCATCCTCGGCGGTCTCCGAAATCGGCTTGACAATCGTCAAGCACCAGTTGACTGTAGTCAAGCACCAGTTGACTGTCGGGGGTGACGTTCATGGCTGTCTCGGTTCTCGAACTGCGGCGACGCGGCTACTCGGAGGACGATATCGCCCTCGCCCGCGTCACCCAGGATGCCCATCGCCGGACCGGCGCGCCCTATCGCAGTCTGACCGAGATCCTAGCCGGGCAGCCGGCCCGTCCTCGCCCTTCTGCCCCGGTCGAGGACCTGACCGCCCGCCAATTGCGCCGGCGCGGCAGCTACGGTCAGGCGGCGCTGATCGCTGATCAGGCCGCCCTTGCGGAGAAAGACCCCGACAGGGCCGCCCAAGCGCGCTATCATGCCCAGGGGCTGAAAGTCCTGGCGCAGACGCCACATCAGCTAGAGTTCGACTTCTTCGGAGGCGGCAACGTGAGCCTAGGCCACCAGTTCATCGATACGGTCCAGGCGAGGCTCCTGCAGAGCGACGCTACATCGGCCGAACAGGATGCCGCGATGGCAACGTTGTTGCTGATCGTCCGCCATCTCGGCTGGCAGTCCTACACCTGCGAGAAGACGGCCACCGATCTCGCCGAGATGCGCGGGAAAAAGAAACAAGCGATGGCTGAAACCCTGGCCCTGCTGGAGAAGGTCGGCGCGATCAGTCGCGTCAAAAGAGGTCGGAGCAAGGTCATCACGGTGACGCCGGAAGGGGCGTTTCGGGGCGACATGAACCGCCACGCAGAGGCGGTCGATCGCTACCGCGCCGAGGTCGTCCAGCTACGCCCGGAGCCCGCCGAATGATCCCCAACCCCACGCCGAGGCCGGATGACCCGGAGACCGAAGCTTTTGTTGAAGCCGTCAAGGAAGGAATTGCGTCCGCCGACGCTGGTCATACCGTCCCTTACGAGGACGTCCGGAAATGGCTGCTCTCCTGGGGTACGGAGAACGAGTTGCCCATGCCTAAATGCCGGTAGTCTTCACGGCCCCGGCGCTCGCCGACCTCGCCCATATCCATCAGTACATCGGCCAGGAGAACCCCCACGCGGCCACCCGTGTCGCGGTCCAGCTCGTCGCGGCGTGCGACCGCCTCGAGTACCTGCCCGAGCGGGGGCGGCCGGGCCTGGTTCCCGGCACACGGGAGCTGATCGCGATCTGGCCCTATGTGATCGTCTACCGTGTCGCGGTCTCGACCGTTGAAATCCTCCGCGTCTGGCATGGGGCGCAGGATCGGCAGGAATGAACATCGACGCTAGAGCGCAGGGAAAATGAGTTCACCGAATTAGCTGAATCTTATGTTGTCACAATAAATCTATTAAGAACGAAAGAAAGATAATGACAGACGGAGAGTTGAGAGGGATAGTTCTACAGAAATTCTACGATCTACGCCATAGAGATGATCGCGTCATCCAATTAACTACTATTGCCGAATCCATACCTGACCAAACAGAAACACGAATAGCTAATATTTGTGAACAATTGCATCAACATGGATTGATTGATTGGCGCCCACTAAACGCAATTGGCGGTTATCGCGGCGGCATGGGGAATATAACAGCAAATGGAGTTGATGTTATAGAGGGCATTCAGAGCTCACCTATATCAATACAACTTCACGCTGTTTCTGTTCATAACTCGAACCACGTGCAAATTGGAAACGCCAATATACAGAACGCGACAGTCGATATTGAAAAACTTATATCTGCCGTAAATAATTCTACAGCATCTGATCAGGAAAAGGCGGCAGCTAAATCTCTGTTGCAGAGCATGATCCAGAACCCTCTGGTCCAATGGGCTTGGAAGAAAGCGTTCGGACCAAGCCCCTAAAGCGTCCTGTGCGTCCGCGTCGGCGGGCGTTTCGTGATCAAATGCCGCCTGTGTAGCAAGTAATGTTCGGGGCCAAACCGCCGCCCTGGCGGCCGCTTTGACCAGTCCTCGTGGCGGGTTTACTCGCTGCCCGTCCCTGGCTCCCGGCGAGGACTACGCCGCGACTTCGCGGGGACTTTTGGCGACGTTCCATAATAGATGATTCTGAGATACAGCCGCCAAAATTAAAGCGCAGCTTAACACCGAAGGGAGCGGCGCTGCGTTCAGACCGGGGTTTTCCCACTAAACTACTGCCCCATTGTCTAATTGGTGGGCCACGACCGATAGCGATGATCACTACGTTTTCGCTGTGGCGCTATGACGTTGGCGGAAGACCCTCTTCGCTCCTTGCCAGTGGTACGAGTTTGGTGGAGACAGAATCAGAGCATCAGAATCGGCCCGAAGTAACGAAACGCCCTGCGCTGTAGCATAAGCGGACAAAGTGGGAACGTTGACTGGTTGGGATGGAGGTTTTCTGCGGGTTTGAGCGGAGAGCGCGGTTCTGAGGCCGGAACCGCGCGATGACGGAAAACACCTGTTTTCCGTCGGTGGTCCGAGACCTGCCGAAAAGTCCCAGATTTTGTGCCGAATCATGTACGGAAAACATAGTCGGAATGGCATGATATACGGAAACCGTCTCGAAGGGGATTTCCGTACATGCTGATCGGCTACATGCGCGTCTCGACCGACAATGACCGACAGGTGCTCGACCTGCAACGCGACGCCCTGCTCGGAGCCGGGGTCGATGAGCGGCATCTGTTCGAGGATCGTGCCGGGGGCAGCCGGCGCGACCGGCCGGGCCTCGCTGCGGCACTGGCCTATCTGAAATCCGGCGATTGCCTCGTGGTCTGGAAGCTGGACCGGCTCGGCCGGTCGCTGCCGCATCTTCTGGAGACGGTGAACAGCCTTAGGGCGCGTGGCGTCGGCTTCCGGTCGCTGACCGAGCAGATGGACACCACGACGCCGCAGGGGGAATTCCTGTTTCATGTCTTTGGCGCTCTGGCGCAGTTCGAGCGTTCGCTGATCCAGGAGCGTGTGCAGGCAGGTCTGGCGGCCGCCCGTCGGCGGGGCAGGCGTGGTGGCCGACCGATGGCGATCGATGCCGAGAAGCTGGCGGCGGTGATCGCGGCGCTGGACGCTGGTGCCACGAAAGCGTCGGTCTGCCGCACTTTCGGCATTTCGCGGAGTACGCTGGTCGACTCTCTGGCACGGATCGGCTGGTCTCCTGCCCTCAACAGGCAGGAGGGAGGGACCAGTGGGTCATCGACGGATATTGACCGGGGAACAGATCGCACAGCTGTTCGACCCGCTGACTGATCGACGCGGCATAATTCGTCACTACACGCTGTCTGCTGCGGATCTTGCAATGATCCGGCGCGGGCGGGGCGATCATCACCGTCTCGGTCTGGCTCTCATGCTCTGTTACCTGCGGTATCCCGGCCGGCCGCTCCATGCCGGCGAGATACCCGATCCTGCCCTGGTCTCGTTCGTCGCCACACAGATCGACGTCTTGCCGGATTCCCTCGGTGCTTATCTGAGGGTGGATCAAAATCGACGCCGGCATTCGGCGGCATTGCAGGATCGCCTCGGGTTGCGGCCATGGGGGCCGCGCGTGGCGGCAGACCTTGCCGACTGGCTGCTGGCGCATGCACTGGAAGCCGACCGGTTGGTCGATCTGGCGGCTTTGGTGCTGGAAGAGTGCCGCGGTCGCGGGATTCTTCTACCGCCCCCGGCGCGCCTCGAGCGGCTCTGCATCGAGGTTCGATACCGCGCGCGCCGGGAAATCGAGCGTCGGCTGACCGAGGGTCTGTCCGCCGATCAGCGGCGTCGGCTGGATGCGTTGACGGAGCGGCGCCTGGACACCAGCCAGAGCTGGCTGGCCTGGCTTCGCCAGATCCCGGAATCGGCAAAGCCGGCGTCCATGCTCGGGGTGATCGAGCGGTTGGAGCACATCCGGGCAATCGATATCGATCCGGCGCGCGGTCACCGGATCAATCAATCCCGGCTCGCCCAGCTTGTTCGCGAGGCCGGCCGGACCACGGTGCAGCATGTTGCCGGCTACGAGCGCCGGCGCCGGCATGCCGTGCTCACCGCGATCGATCTCGATCTGTCGGCCCGCCTGACGGATCAGGCGATCACTCTGTTCGAGCGGCTGATCGGCGCGATGTTCCGCAAGGCGGAAGGCCGACATGCCCGGGCGTTCCAGGCCGAAGGCCGGGCGATCAACGAGAAGGTCCGGCTTTATGCGAGGATTGGCGCCGCCCTGATGGCTGCGCGCGCCGGCCAGGGCGATCCCTTCGCGGCGATTGACAAGGTGATACCCTGGGACCGGTTCTGCTCGACCGTTATGGAAGCGGAAACTCTGGTTCGTTCGGAAGATTTCGATCCCTACGAGGTGCTGAGCGAACATTATGCCGGCATTCGGCGCTGGGCGCCGGCGTTTCTGGCCACTTTCGAGTTTCAGGGTGTTCCCGCCGCGGCGTCGTTGATGCGCGCGATCGCCATGCTGCGCGCCATGAACAGCGCGGGAGCCTCGACGCTGCCCAAGTCAGCGCCGACCGCCTTTGTCCGGCCGCGCTGGGCGCGGCATGTCCTCACGGCACACGGCATCGACCGGCGTTATTACGAACTCTGCGTCCTGGCGGAATTGCGCCAGCGCCTTGCTGCCGGCGATGTCTGGGTTACCGGCAGCCGGCAATACCGGGCCTTCGAGGAGCGGTTGATCTCCAGGGAGACGCTGCAGGTCCTGCAGAAAGCGTCCGGCATTCCGGTTGCCATCGAGACTGACTTCGATCGCTTTATCGAGACCAGGCGGACCTGGCTGGATGCGCGGCTGGCCGAGGTCGACGCCCGTGCCCGGGGCGGGCTGCTTCCCGATGTGACGATCGAGAAGGGCGTGCTGAGAATCACGCCGATCGAAAAATCGACTCCGCCCGAGGCCGAAGCGCTGGCAGCGAAGCTCTATGCCACGCTGCCCCGCATCCGGATCACCGACCTGCTGACGGAAGTGGCCGGCTGGACCGGCTTCCTGGACTGCTTCACCCATTTGCGCACCGGCGAAGCCGCCGCTGATCCCCGGGTGCTGATGGCGGGGCTGCTGGCCGATGGCCTCAATCTCGGCCTGACCCGGATGGCCGAAGCCTGCAGCATCGCCAGTCTGGGCCAGCTCGCCTGGACCGCTGACTGGCACATCCGCGACGAGACCTACGCCCTGGCGCTGCGCCGCCTGGTCGAACACCAGAGCCGCGAGCCGCTCGCCGCCCTCTTCGGGTCGGGAACCGCCTCATCCTCGGACGGGCAGTTCTTCCGCGCCGGCGGTTCTGGCCGTGATGCGAGCCGGATCAATGCGCACTACGGCCCCGAACCGGGTCTGAAATTCTACACCCATCTCTCCGATCGCTACGCGCCGTTCCATACCAGGGTGATCGCCGCAACCGCCAGCGAAGCCCTGCATGTCCTCGACGGCCTGCTTGATCATCACGGCGATGCGCCGCCACGTCAGCACCGGCACCATACCGATGGCGGCGGGGTGTCGGATCATGTCTTTGCCCTGTGCGCCCTGCTCGGATACGTATTCGCGCCGAGAATTCCTGACCTGAAAGACCGGCGTCTCTACAGTTTTGCCAGACCGGCAGCCTATCCGACGCTCGCGCCGATGATCGCCGGCCGCATCAACGTCGATCTCATCCGCGCCCATTGGCCCGATCTCCTGAGGATCGCCACCTCGATCCGCACCGGCACGGTGTCCGCGTCGGTGATCCTGCGACAACTCGCCGCCTACCCACGACAGAACGCCGTTGCCGCGGCACTGCGCGAACTCGGCCGTCTCGAGCGGACGCTGTTCACCCTCGACTGGCTGGAAGATCCGGGCCTGCGCCGTGAAAGCAGTCATGAACTCAACAAGGGCGAGGCCCGCAACAGCCTGGCCCGCGCCGTCTTCATTCACCGGCTCGGCGAAATCCGCGACCGGACCTTCGAGAACCAGACACATCGAGCCTCTGGCCTGAATCTCCTGGTCACCGCCATCATCCTCTGGAACACACGCTATCTCGCGCAAGCCATACAGGCCCTACGCCAGGTCGAGGATGTGCCCGGAACCCTCCTCAGACATCTCTCGCCGATCGGCTGGGAGCATGTGAACCTGACCGGCGACTACATCTGGAGCGCCAATCAGAAATCGACGGAAAACCATGCCGGATTGCGGCCGCTCCGGCCAATCCCCGACACGACCACCCACGCAGCCTGATGTTCCCACTTTGTCCGCTTATGCTACAGCGCGGGGCGATCCGTTACTTCGGGCCGAATCGGGCTCAGCCGAGGCAGACCAACGAGCGCGAAGCTGTATGCCATCAAACCAACTCGGACGAGTTACGGTTGAGCTGACGCAGATCGTTGCACCTAGCTTCTGGAGAAGCTGTTTTCGTACTGTCGGTGCACGACCTCAGCTTGGACGCCAAAATGATCGGCGATCTGCGCGACCGGCTGGCCCTCCTCCTCGATCATCCGCACTACCGCAGCCCTCGGCGCCATAAATTCGGCCGCAAAGGCGCGGCCTACCGCCTGGCGGTCAGTGTAAAGGTCAGCAACACAGGATGAACGATTGCCGAAGGCGATGAAGTCACCTACACCGCGCGCGAGGACAAAGGCGCTTGCGCGCGGTCCCTCATCCTCGACGATGATTGTAGGTACGTCGTTCTCAACATTCTGGAAGGCGCGCAACGCCCCAGGTGCCTCGGGACTGAGGCCAATGGTATCGGCAGCGCCGAGGAGTTTCGATAAGCCTTCGACACCACCGACCGGCCGGTCCTCGACCAGCTTCAGGATAGCGCGTGCGCTGCGGGCAAGTGCATAGCCGTGCCGATAAGGCCGTGCCGAGACGTTCTCCTCGCGTATGCAATTGGCACGTAGCTGCGTGAGTATCGGCATCGCATTGCGCTGTCTAAACAACTCCAACTGTCGGCTCGTCCAGAGCTGCCCTTCGCCCAGTGCATCGGCGAGGACCGCCGAGCTAAAATCAAGACGGGCATCTTCTTCTGGAATGAGTTCCAGAAGATCTCGAATCTGTGCGGCACGATCGTCGTCAAGATCGTAAGGTGTCATACCCAGCGCACCAGCGGTGCGACAGAAGGCGCGCTCGGCAGACTGGCCACGCGAGTCTTCGATCCGCTGCAACAATGCATGCAGCGGGCGCGTGCTTCGGCCCTTTAACCAGTGATATGTGGCGAGCGGGCGCAGAAACTCGTCGAGCAGAAGTTGTTCAAATGCAGGGACCGAAAAAATTTTCGATCCGTGTTCAAGGTCGAGCATGCGCTCGTTGTCACCTCGAGCCTGTAGGTTAACGCGAGCACCGAGGACGGTAGCAAGCAACGCATAGCTAGTCCCCGCCTGACCATCCAGCGCGAAGTCCCATAAGCGAAACGGTGCGTCACGCCGATAAAGAACGCGCCACCAATTCTCCAGGAGCCGGCACCCGAGCGCATCCAGGTTGCCCGAGGTCTGGGCCGCAACCTTCTCTCTGGATGACGAAAGCCAGAGCCAGATCGTCAGCCGCCCCTTCATCACGTCACTAGCTGCGTTTTCGTCCAACTGAGTCTGATCGATTTCGACCGTGAAGAGACTGGTCGTCTCGATGGCGGGTGCGGAAGGCTCCTCACCCGACTCAAGCAGGCCAAACTCACGCGCCTTGGCAGCGCCCGTCTCGGTGATCCGCGGGATGGAGCGACGTCCAATTGAGACAACCTCGATCAGGCCGGCGGAGTGCAGCGCAGACAGCGTCCGGCTGACATTGGGCTGCGCACGACCGGCGAGTTCGGCGAGTGCACCAATGCTGGGCGGGTTATGACGGGCGATGAGACCAAGCAACTCGCGATGCCCCGGTACACCAAGCACGCGCGCCCAGTCGTGGCTCTTCGGCGGGCTCTGAATGCGCGCCAGCAGCCGGTCGCGCATCGTGGAGGCTGAAATGGTATTACTCATGGTCGCCATCCAGAATGAAGCTCGATGAAACGCCGCACGCGGCGCAATAGTTCACAAGCTTCTCAAAAAAATCGGTAATCAGCTGCGAAGATGAAACGAAATCGTAGCGAAACCGCTGCCCGACGCGACTAATCCTGTGCTCATGATCCCAGTGATCCTCGAGTTGTGCACCGTCGAAGGCATGCGCGTTGTCGAAACCGAAGATGCGATCACCTCGCTCGTCCTGTAGAATCAATGCGTAGTCGATGCCGTGCGGTTGCTGCGGCGTCTCATCGACCCAGTCCGCTCGGATGACCACCTGCCAGCCGTTCTCCATCCGGTAGACACCAGCCAGATCGATCAGGTTCGACAGGTCACCATGACCAAACATATATCACCAAGTGATATTAGTTTAAAGGCAAATGTCAATCCGCCGCATGCCCTTCATGATATGCCCACGCCGAAGGGGCGGCACCGTTCAACCATTCGTATTCTTCTACCGAGACATCCGTCACCCTGCTGTGCCTGCGCGTTTCGATGAGCATGGGCTCGGTACGCGCGGTGTCGATTATTAGACCGAAGCCCTTCTTCGCTTCGCGCATGCACATGGCTTTCATAAGACTGGCTCGACGATTTCAAGCTCAGCTATTTCAGGCAAAATAGCTCGTCCAAGCAATCGGAAATGAGCTTGCTTCAGCCCGAACGACTGGAGGCCACCACCTAATTCGCGTGCTGCCAAAATTTTCCAACACATCGTAAATATGAAAAATCATTTTAGGTGATTTTATGCGCCACGCTTGTCGTACAAAAAAATTGCCTTGAAACCTGAATTTCCTACGGATTTTACGAAATTATCAATTCTCGATATCATTCAAAAAAGTGAGTCAATTTATTCACAACCAATTCGCAACGCGGAAAACGCACATTTCGTTTTGTGGCTAATTTCGCACCCAAAAATTCTGATTTTGCACGGAACAAAACGTTAATCGGAAAAATGTCGAAGCCATATTAAAGAACTGCACCTATTTCATTCGAACTAATTCGGTTCAGTGCACCGGAAAAATTCGTTTGCCAAAATGGCCCAATTTCGTGCTAAATAATCATTGCGCATGAAACTCACCGACTTGGTGTTTCGCGCAAAAAATGGCGGTGCCATTGGAAGTGACACCGCCACTTTGGGTTATGCCGAGCCGGAGCACCGGCATATGGCATTGTCTTATCGTAGGAGGGCGGCCAGAATCGCGAGGGCGAGACTGATGCGCTCCAAGATATCAGACAACCACCCCAAGTCGTATTGGGGAGGCATTTGTTAGCCTTTCTTATTTGAATGGTCGACCACCGGCTTCCTCCGGTGGTCGCACCGTACCGACCATCGGTCCGGCTTCAATATTATTGCCCATCTTGGACAATCTACGCAAGGCAAAAACCATAGTATCAAGTCATTGAAAACATTTTATGTTTTTTGATTTCGGGCTCTTCATCTGCGGCGATCTCGAATTTTTCTAGATCCAGCAAGATCTATCGCAATGGTGAAGTGGTAAGAAATTAAAATCAAAGAGCTGGGGTCGTGGGTTCGAATCCTTTGCATTTAGCGTCACGCCCTGATGATCTCTGCGCTTCGTGCCATTTATACGGTTCCAAGCCTCGTCGACATGAAGTCAGATGCGTCAATTTGTTGCAAACAAAACCAGATTTACGATTTTCCATATTTCTGTAAAAGTAACTCGCGCAATTCATCGGCGATCTTGGTGCCACGGCTAGCACACTGCGTTTTGATAGCGCGGTGCAGATGCGCCGGGATATCGATCGTCAGTCGCTTCATAGGCTCTCGTTCGTCCGTAGCGCGCTCGGCCACCCATGCCTCGGCATCAGGAGCCGGTGCCCGCACTGCACTCGGCCTGGCTCCAAAAGTGACTTTCTTGCTCATCGCCCGAACTCCATAAGCTCAACCGTTACAGCCTCGATCTCGGCCGCTGCCGGCCCGCCTGGCTCAACCTCATGCACGGCCTTTCCCTGCCCTGCCGCCTCTGCGAACACGACGCGCTGCGTTATGCTCGCAGCCAAAACCGACACTGGGTAGGCGGACAACGCATCGCCAACATCTCGCCCAATCGCCGTATTTGAGATTTTACGATTAACCACAAAAGCGCATTTAAGTTTGTCCTTATAAACTCGCGCTTCCTCGATCAGCTTCACCACCTCATCGGCCGCCCACACATCGTAGGGTGAGGGTTGGACAGGGATCAGAACCAGGTCGCTCGCCATGATCGCGGAACGAGCGAGGTCCGTGACGCGAGGTGGCCCGTCGATCACGATGTGATCATACCCGTTACCGATCTGCGCGATCTCACGATGGATTGCCGGCCGGGGAAATCCTACGACCGAAAAAAGCGGGGCTCCCTCACGAGCGGCGGCCCAGTCTAGCGCACTCCCCTGAGGGTCAGCATCGATCAGCAACACACGCCCACCGGCTCGCGCCAGGCTCGCCGAGAGGTTCACGGCAAGCGTGGTTTTTCCAACCCCGCCCTTTTGATTCAGCACACCAATGATCATAATTCGTCTTTGCTGATTTGTGTTTTTGTAATTTTAAAGAAAACTACAAAATCGGCAAGTCATCTGACTCAGGCTTGGGGCTGGGGCTCCTTCTACGAAGGCAACCCCAGCCGTAGGGCCATAAGGGGTCACCGCACGATCTGTTCAAAATCGTACGCTAAGCGTTGGCGGGCTGCCTGGCGAGGGTACGATAGATGGTTGGGCGGGAGACGGAGAATAGGTCTGCGAGATCAGTGATGGAATAATTGCCAGTGTCGTACATGCGGCGCAGTTCTTTTTGTTGTCTTTCGGATAGCGTCGGCCTTTTGCCGCGTAATTTTCCTTTGGCGCGAGCGATGGCCATGCCTTCTCTGGTACGTAACCGGATCAGGTCGGCCTCAAACTCTGCGAAGGTGGCGAGAATGTTGAAGAACATCTTCCCCATTGGGTCGGTTGGGTCATAGACGGCCGCGCCGAGCGCGAGTTTGACACCGCGGGTAATGAGTTCATCGGCGATCGCACGGGCATCTGGAACGGAGCGTGCAAGGCGGTCGAGTTTTGGCACGACCAGGGTGTCGCCTTTACGCACCGCCGCCAAGGCTTGAGCAAGCCCGGGGCGGGCACGATTGGTGCCTGTGAGGCCATGGTCCGTATAGATGCGGTCCGGCTTTACCCCGAGCTGTTCGAGTTCGGCGCGTTGCGCGGCGAGATCTTGCCGGTCGGTTGAACAGCGGGCGTAACCGATCAGGGTGTGGGCCATGCGGAATTGTAACGTATGACCCCCCTTCATTGCAAAAGATATCGTACCAGTTAAATGATCCATCCGTTGCCGAGGGAAACAGCCACCAGTGCCAGGCCGTTACATCTGTCCGTTGAACGATCCTCTTGCGGACGCACGGTGGGCGCTAATTTTCTCATCAACCGGAACCCGATATGCCACTCCGCGTTCTTTTATCCGCTGAACAACGAGCCCGTTTGTTTTCAATTCCAACGGACATGGCCTCCATGAGCCGGCATTACGTACTGGATGCTGCTGACCTCGCTATGGTCAGGGTCAGACGCCGGGCAAGCAACCGGCTCGGCTTTGCCGTGCAACTCTGTGTTCTCCGCTTCCCAGGCCGCACTCTGGATCCATCGGAATATCCACCGGCGCCGGCGCTGGCTTTTGTTGCTGAACAGATCGGTGTCGATCCTTTGTTGTTTGCGGAATACGCGCGCCGTGCTGAAACCCGTCGGGAGCATTTGGTCGAGCTCCAAAAGTTCACTGGTCTGCGTAGTTTTGGCCTCGATGACTGGCGCGCCTGCCTACATGCTGGTGCGGATACGGCTTGGGCCACAGATCGCGGCGAACCCATCATCCAGGCTATGCTCGTTCATCTGAGAGAAAGCCGGGTATTGCTTCCCTCGGCGACAGTGTTGGAGCGAATTGGACTGGCCGCCCGTGTCCGAGCACGCAAGAAAACATTCGAGGTGCTGGCAGCCGGGATGGCCGATGCGGAGCGCAGTGCTCTGACCGAGCTGCTGACGGTCGATCCCGAGTTGCGTCGCTCCCGTTTTGCCTGGCTGCGGGATTATTCGGAATCACCAGCTCCCTCCAACATCGTCTCCCTGCTCGATCGCCTCGAATATGTCCGCGCCATGGGCATTGATCCCGCACGGGCTGGTCGTATCCATGCTGCCCGCCTGGTCCGGCTGACCGACGAGGGGGCGCTCATGACCGTGCAGCACATCGCCGATCTGGAGCCGGCGCGGCGCACAGCCATTCTCATTGCCCAGATCGCAAGCCTGGAAACCCGTCTGACGGACGCGACGCTTGCCATGTTCGAGAAATATGTCGGCACTTTGTTCAGCCGGGCGCGCAACCGCGATGAGCGTCGGTTTCAGGCCACGCGGCGCGATGTCGCCAAGGCGCTACTGCTGTTCCGCCGGACGATCGCCGCCCTTCGCCAGGCGAAGGAGGCCGGAGAAGATGGGATCACCGCCATCGAGCGCGAGATCGGCATGAACCAGCTCGAAGATGTGCTGCCGATCATCGGCGCCGTCGCCGATGTGGCGGATCAGGATATTTTGGTCACGGCGGCCGAGCGATATACGGTGCTCCGCCGGTTCAGCCCCCGCTTCCTGGCCGCCTTCGATTTCCGGTCGAATATGCCGAACGATCCCGTTCTGGCCGCGATCGAACTTCTCCGCGCCCTGAACCGTGGCGCGATCCGCAGCTTGCCCAAGCGGCCGCCCTCCACGTTCCTGCCGCCGCAGTGGCGGAAATTGATTTTTGCCGGCGGCACAGCCGACCGGCGGCTCTATGAAACAGCGGTGCTGGCCGTGCTGCGCGACAAGCTGCGGGGCAGTAATATCTGGGTCGCTGGCAGCCGCGATTACCAGGCGTTCGAGACCTATCTGCTTCCGGCCGGGGCGGGTGCGGCCACCGGCATCGATGGTGAGGCCGATCCCGATCGTTACGTCGCAAGCCGGGCAGAGATGCTGCGCGAGCGTCTGACCTTCGTGGCCGCCCGGGCCGCGCAGGGCGACCTCGACGGGGTGGAGATTGAGGACGGCAAACTTTTTATCGCCCGCACGCCGCCCACCGTGCCCGACGCGGCTCGCGATCTGGCGCTGCGGCTGAACAGTATGCTGCCGCGGGTGCGGATCACCGAGGTTTTGAGCGAGGTCGATGCCTGGACCGGGTTCACGGACAGGTTCGTGCATCTGCGCACCGGTAACCCCGTCACCGACAAAGCGGCCCTGCTGGCAGCGGTGCTCGCTGACGGCACCAATCTTGGCCTTGCCCGCATGGCGGACGCCTCGCGCGGTCTCAGCTATCACCACCTGGTCAATGTGGCCCAATGGCACATCAGCGATGACAATTATGTCGCCGCCCGCGCCGCCATCATCAATGCGCACCATGCACACCCCATGGCGGCAATCTGGGATGATGGGACAAGCTCGTCTTCGGACGGGCAATATTTCCGGGCCGCAGGCCGCGCCGGAGCCGGCGGCTCGGTAAACGCCAAATACGGCATCGAGCCGGGCGCGGTGATCTACACCCATGTTTCCGGTCAATACGGACCGTTCCACACGCGCGTCATCTCCGCGACGATGAGCGAGGCGCCCCATGTGCTCGACGGGCTGCTGCATCATGTCCACCAGACCGATCTGCGCATCGCCGAGCATTATACCGATACCGCCGGCGCGACCGATCATGTCTTCGGTCTCTGCCATCTGCTGGGTTACAGGTTTGCCCCCAGGATCAAGGATCTCCGGGACCGCAAGCTCTACACGATAGAAAAGCCAGGCACCTGGCCGCTGCTGGTGCCGCTCATCGGCGACGCCGTCGAAACCACCGCCATCCTCGGGCAATGGCCGGAGTTGATGCGGTTAAAGGCATCCATCAATGCCGGCACTGTTCTGCCTTCCGTCATCTTGCGGAAGCTGGCCGCCGCCGGTGGAGGAAACACTCTGTCCAGGGCGTTACGGGCTGTGGGGCGGATCGAGCGCACCCTGTTCACCCTGCAATGGCTGTCCGATCCCGCTCTGCGCCAGCGCAGTCATGCCGGGCTCAATAAGGGCGAGGCCAGCAATGCCCTGCGCCGCGCCGTATTCTTCCATCGCCAGGGTGAAATCCGCGACCGCACCTTCGAAAATCAGAGCTTCCGGGCCTCCGGGCTCAGTCTCATCACCGCCGCCATCGTCCACTGGAATACCATCTATCTCGACCAGGCCGTCCAGCACCTGCGGGCCCAGGGTACGGCAGTGCCCGATGATCTCCTGGCGCATGTCGCGCCGCTCGGATGGGAACACATCGCTCTGACCGGCGATTATGTCTGGAATCCCGCCAATCCCAATGCCAGCTTCAGGCCGCTACGCGATGTTCGCGCTCCGTTCATACCCCGCGCCGCTTAGCGTACGATTTTGAACAGATCGTGCGGTGACCCCCATAACGCTAGACGCAGTCACAGCACCTAGCGTGGTCCAATCATCGGCGCATGAGCTGTTGAACCTCAGAGTCAGAACGTATTGTTTCTATCTTATTCCCATAGCTTGAGCAGATTATGGTCGATGCGCCCTGCGCGGACCAAAGGTGTGGGTGACTCACAACCGTGTTGATCAGCTGGACTAAAGCTGTCGCGAAGAGCAGCCACTCGACCAGCGATGGTTTCTTTTGCATCGTCGAACTCCATTCGGAGCCGATGACAGGACAGCACGCGGTCGCCGCGTCATCGGCCAAGCGTTGGGCCGATGACCTTTTCTCTTGAGAACCATGAAAAATGCCAATGCCGGCCACAAACCACCCATTGGTTTGCCGCCACGAAGCGCTTTTGCCCCTGAAGTTTGCTCATCGCTACGATCAGATCTGGTATTCAAACCACCTTCCACCGGATCGCTAAGGGCTTGCCCCTGGCTCGTAGTGGTGCGGCGTTTACCCGCGGAGCGTAGATCGGGGGTCCAGGGGGCGGAGCCCCCGCGCACCGCAAACTGAAAAGTTTGCATAAGTGCGCCCTTCGGGAACTAGTGCTATTTTGGTCGATGGCGCATGGTGTGATCCATGACCCGGCAATCGATGAACACGCTCCGATCCCGCCGTGCCGAACTCGGCCTGGTGCAGATGAACCTGTGGATCAGGGAAGAGGACCGCGTGGCTTTCGAAGCGGCCGTGGCGCCGTTCAAGGCTCGCGTAGCGGAGATCGATCCACCACGGCAACGCGGTCGGCGTTCCATAGACGCGATCAAAGAACGGATCGAACGGCTAGAGCAGGACGGCCATTTGGAATCCAGGAAGGTCACCCGGCACCGCCCGTCCGCGAAAGAGGTTCCCCCTCTTCCCGTCCGCCTGGCGTTTCCATCAGTGCCACCAGCGGCCCTCCGTGATGCCATGAAGGGTGATGGGTGGGCTTATGATCGATCCACCAATGTCTGGAGCACTCAGGAGCCGGAATTGGTCGAGAGTTGGCTCGCCGAACTCGTTGAGGACTGGGGCGCCCAGATCATCAGAACGGCAAGTGACTGAGCAACGAAGCACTAGTGCTTTTCGTGCTCCGAAGACCTCTGGATAGGATGCAGTACCCTCAGCCCGTCGCTTTCAATGCCGTTTGCTAGCAGTGTCGTTGCCCATGACCTCGTGGCGCGGGTCGAGCGCAGCGCGGGAGACCCGTAGGGCGCAATGCGCCCGCGCCAGGCTAAATCCGGTCGGCTTCGCGGTCCGCCAGGACCGCCATTGATGGGTAAATCGCATAGCGATTTACCGTATCTCTGATTCCGACTCGGATCGGTCTCGCTATATCTTCTTCTTAGGTTTGGATATGGTCGGAAGGTCGCGGCAACAAAACTGTCCTATCGCACGCGATTCCCCCAGGTTTTCCGCCATTTTCATCCTCGGCGGTCTCCGAAATCGGCTTGACAATCGTCAAGCACCAGTTGACTGTAGTCAAGCACCAGTTGACTGTCGGGGGTGACGTTCATGGCTGTCTCGGTTCTCGAACTGCGGCGACGCGGCTACTCGGAGGACGATATCGCCCTCGCCCGCGTCACCCAGGATGCCCATCGCCGGACCGGCGCGCCCTATCGCAGTCTGACCGAGATCCTAGCCGGGCAGCCGGCCCGTCCTCGCCCTTCTGCCCCGGTCGAGGACCTGACCGCCCGCCAATTGCGCCGGCGCGGCAGCTACGGTCAGGCGGCGCTGATCGCTGATCAGGCCGCCCTTGCG
>NZ_JFHO01000232.1:0-3465 GCF_000724705.2 Acidiphilium sp. JA12-A1 | reverse complement strand
GCGGTTAAAGGCATCCATCAATGCCGGCACTGTTCTGCCTTCCGTCATCTTGCGGAAGCTGGCCGCCGCCGGTGGAGGGAAACACTCTGTCCAGGGCGTTACGGGCTGTGGGGCGGATCGAGCGCACCCTGTTCACCCTGCAATGGCTGTCCGATCCCGCTCTGCGCCAGCGCAGTCATGCCGGGCTCAATAAGGGCGAGGCCAGCAATGCCCTGCGCCGCGCCGTATTCTTCCATCGCCAGGGTGAAATCCGCGACCGCACCTTCGAAAATCAGAGCTTCCGGGCCTCCGGGCTCAGTCTCATCACCGCCGCCATCGTCCACTGGAATACCATCTATCTCGACCAGGCCGTCCAGCACCTGCGGGCCCAGGGTACGGCAGTGCCCGATGATCTCCTGGCGCATGTCGCGCCGCTCGGATGGGAACACATCGCTCTGACCGGCGATTATGTCTGGAATCCCGCCAATCCCAATGCCAGCTTCAGGCCGCTACGCGATGTTCGCGCTCCGTTCATACCCCGCGCCGCTTAGCGTACGATTTTGAACAGATCGTGCGGTGACCCCAAAAGCGGGAGACCATCAGGAAGTGTGGGGTGATCAGGCCGCGGCGGGGTGAGTTGCGCCATCTCCGTTGTCGTTAGCGAGCCCTGGGTACCAGCGCTCGAACAGAGGCCGTAGGGTGCCGTCGAGCGTTCGGGTCCGAACCTGCAGAAGCAGGTGGGCACCGCGCTTGGTCCATTGCATCTGCTGACGCTTGGCGAAGCGCTTGCTGATGACGGCATTGACTGTGCTCTCGGCCAAGCTGGAGGAGATGCGCTCGCCCGAACGGAACCGCTCGCCATAGTTGATCAGGCTGCCGGCGTTGCTGGCGATATAGCCAGCGAACTCATGTGCGGCGCGTTTGAACTTGCCCAAATTCGGGTAATTGACCTCCAGGCTGTCCACGTCATCCTCGAAGAATGCAATCTCTTTGCCGGCCCGGTGCTGGTTGCCGTGCCAGAGCAGCCACTTGATGCTGTCCAGCGAGGCGAGCAGGCGGGCACCCTCGGCCTCGTCGTGATGGACGACGCCGCGGGCATACTGGCCGAGCACGGTCAGGCGCATGGTGATGTGAAACCAATCCAGCACGTGCTCGGCCTCCGGCGTGATCAGCTCCGTCAGAGAGCGCACCTCTTCGCCGCCATCGGTCAGGAAGGTCACGTCCTGGTTTGCCTGCAGCCCCTGGCTCCTCAGCACCTCGAACAGCCGACGTTTGGGTTTCTGGTCGTAGCCATGCACCAGGCCGAGGTAACGCGGTTCCCGGTCCTCAGGCATGGAACGACCGACGATCAATTCGAAGTTGCTTGTCCGGTCATCCCAGTTGCGGACATAGCCACCATCGAGAGCCGCGACGATCCGGCCTTCCGGAATGGGCAACGCAGCCCATTCAGCCGGACAGCCATTGATGAAGCAGGGCCGCTCCTCGCCCAATTCGGCTTCCGCGCGTTCTGCGACACGCAAGACGTGTTCACGCACTGTGGTCCTGTTCGCGCCGGATGAGACCGGCAGCACGTCGGCCAGCAGGCCGGCCACGCTCGCGTAGGGAACGAGTGAGGACCAGCGCGCTTCCAGGTAAAGCCGTTCGGGAGCGACGTGGTCGGGCACCAAGTCTCGAAGCGGCGACACAGTAGCGGGGCCGTTCCCATTCTGGCACGGGCACCGATGCAGCCGCGGGCTGGCGAGCGGCACGTCGCCAAAAAGGGTGCGGAACAGAATGGGGTAGTTGCCCTTACTGCGCCGGCGGGAGCCGCACGCCTCGCAACAGCGGTGGCGCACGGTCCAGGTTCTGGCCTGAGCCTGCACAAGCCGGCGCTGGATGGCGGCGGTCACTGTCTTGCCATCGGCAAGCGAGAGGCCGACATCTTCGGGTCGTTCCGTCGCCTTTTCAAAGGTGGCGACCTCATCGGCCATCCCGATGCCGCCATCATCGTCGGTGATCTGAAGCAGGATGCTGACGCGCATGGGTGACCTCCAATGTGGTAAAGCGGATGAGTTTTCCACAAGGGCCGGAGTGGAAAGCTCAGGCGGTTCCGCTATGGCGCCCTCCTCCTATTCCGGCTCACCTGGTGCACCTGCGGACCCTCAGTTTGCACTCCGGAGAAAACAAGGCAAACTGTGGCATGACCTCCATTGCCCGTGCCGCCGCCGCGATCGCCGCCGTTCTTGTCCGCGAGGGCGTGGATTACGCGCAGAGCAAGGCGGTGTTCAAAGCCGCCAGGGCGCGAGCAGGCCTGCGCGCCTCGCCCGAACGCCGTGGCGGTGTCGATCGGCTGACGGTCGAGGAAGAGTTGCGCTTCCTCGACCAAGCCTATGCTCAGGGCGGCAGGATCGGGCTGATGCTGCAGACCCTGCTGGAAACCGGTGCACGCGCGTCCGAGCTGGTGCAGATCAGGGTCGAGGATGTCAGCTTGGCCGAGCGCATGATCACGATACGCCACGGCAAGGGCGGCAAGCGCCGGGAGGTGCCGATCCGGCGGGATTTGGCGCAGTTGCTCCGGCTGCACATCGGCACCCGCCGCGCCGGACCGTTGTTTGCCAGCCGCCAACAAGGTTCCGGGCCGGTGCCGCATACGCTGACCCGCCAGCGCGTCGGCCAGGTCGTCAGAAGTGTCGCCGATGCCGCCGGAATCACCAAGCGGGTCTATCCCCATCTGTTGCGTCATACCGTCGCGACGCGCCTGCTCGCGCTCGGGATGGACATCACCGACCTGCAGCGCTTCCTCGGCCATGAAAGCATCGCCACGACCAGGCATTATGCCGAGACGACGGCAGCCACGTTGCAGCGCCGGTTCGACCGGCTGACCGATCCGGCCGCTCATGCGCTCGTTGCCGATATCCAGCGGCAGCGAGGTGACGAGGCCGCCCTCGTTGCCGCCGACCTCCTGGCTCGGCGCCGCGCCAGGCAGGTCATTACTGCTGATGCATGAGGTTGAGGTGCTCGCCCTTCCGAAGCCGGGCATTCACCGACCGCCGTGTGAACGGCTGACCTCGCGCTCGCTCACGGGCTCTACTGCGATCCACGGCGTCCTCCAGTTGCCAGCGTGTGTCTTGATCATCGAGTACCTCAGGGCGCCTCTCGATCACCACCGTCCGGAGGATGTCGGCCATTGTGTGCAGGTCTTCCAAGGCATCCAGCGACGAAGCTTCATCCTGGCCAGCAAGATAGCCTCCCGGGCCGCCGCAGTCCTCCGGTGGGCAGGTGCCGTCGCCGCCAGTGCAACGCGGATAAGCCTTGCCCGGTTCTCCAGGCAGGTGATCCTCAATCCTGATCTCGTGCCGCCAGGGGATGTTCAGGTCGTACTCATAGACAAACCGGGCGCCTTTGCGCAGCCGCAGCCCAGCCAGCGTGACGTCTGGCGACGAGGCCGATATTTCGCAGGATCCATAGCGGCGGGACCGGAGGCAGAATTGGTRGAGGTGGATGCCC
>NZ_JFHO01000233.1:0-3365 GCF_000724705.2 Acidiphilium sp. JA12-A1 | reverse complement strand
ATTATGCCGCATGGCCTCCGCTGGAGGCCGGATAGCCCGGCATTGGCCATGCGGCTGTTCGGCATAATCAGAGCCCTTCCAGGAACGCGAGGAGTTGATCGTCGGGCCGGAACCGGCCCGACGGCGTGGCTGGAGCGGCGACGCGAGCGAGCGCCGTTTTCCTTCATCCGCATGTCGGCATGGATGTAGATTTGGGTGGTCTCGACGTTCTCGTGACCAAGCCAGAGCGCGATCACCGCAGGATCAACGCCGTGGTGGAGCAGGTCCATCGCCGTGCTGTGGCGCAGCGTATGTGGCGTGACCTGTTTCGTGCCGATGCTCGGGCACGCGCGCGACGCCGTGAGGCAGTGCTTGCGGACCAGATGCTCAAGAGCGTCACGGCTCAGCCGTTCGCCCCGGATCGACGGGAACAGCGGCTTGCCCTCATCTTTGTCGTTGCCGATCCACGTCGCCAGCAGCTTGGCTGTCTCGCGGCGAAGCGGGGTGGCGCGCTCCTTCCGGCCCTTGCCCATGCAACGGATGTGCGCGCCGGTCCCCAGCACGACATCGCCCCGCGTGAGGCCGACCAGTTCGGAAGCCCGCAGGCCTGTCTGGACCGCAAGCAGGAGCAGAGCGTGATCGCGCCGCCCCGCCCATGTTGTACGATCCGGAGCCGCCAACAGCGCCGCCATTTCCTCGGCATCGAGGAACGTGACCGCACGCTTCACATAGCGCTTATTGGGCATGGCGAGGATGCGCTGGCAGTGCAGCAGCCAAGTCGGATCGGTCATCGCGACGAAGCGGAAGAACGATCGGATCGCGGCGAGCCGGGTATTACGGCTGCGAGCGCTATTACCCCGCGCGGTCTCGGTGTGGGCGAGGAAGTCCGCGACCAGATCGGCGTCGATGTCTTCGACCGTCAGGTTGACCGGCGGCTTTTTGCGGCGGGCGCTCGCATATCTGAGCAGCAGCCGGAACGTATCGCGATAGCCGGCGACCGTATGTCGGCTCGCCTCCAGTTGCGTGCAAAGCCGGTCGGTGAAGAAGCGCTGGATCAGCGCGGGCAAGGTGACGGCGTTCATTGTGCCATCTCCCCGCCGCTCGCGGTGGCACGGGCTATCGCCAGATCGAGCAGTTCCGGGACCGCCTCCAGATACCAGTATGTTCGGGAAGGGCTGCTATGACCCAGATAGGTCGTCAGCCGGATCATCTCGCGCGCCGGATCCTTGCCGGTCCGGTACCAGTCGATCATCGTGCGCACGGCGAAGGTGTGGCGCAGATCGTGGATGCGTGGCCCTCGGCCATGCCGATGGTACTGCTGCTCGGATCGCAAGCCGATCTGCTGGCACGCCTGCGCGAAGTTGTAGCGGGCCGTGCAGTCGGTGAGCCGGGTCGCCTTGTCGGTTACGAACAGCGGCACCGCCGGATGACCGATCAGCCGATCGCGTTCGATGCGATAGTTGAGCAGTCGCTCGACGGTGCTGGGGTCGAGCGGCAGCAACCGCTCCTTGCCGTTCTTGCCCTGTCGGACGCGCAGCACACCATTATCGGCGTCGAGGTCGTTCCCATCGAGCGCGAGCGCCTCGCTGATGCGCAAGCCCGTGACCGCGATGAGCGCGAACAGTGTCGAGCAAGTCAGCCCGCGCAACCCGCAGATCGACGGCAGCGCCTTTGCGGCCGCGATAATCGAAGCGACCTCGGCATTGCTGTAGATATGCGGACGCGAGCGCATGACAGTGTCCGGCAACAGGCCCCGTGGTGGGGGTTCATGCGCCGGATCGAAGCTGCTCAGCCACTGCGCGAAGAGGCGCACGGCGGTAAGCCGCGCCGCTCGCGTCATGCCGTTGGCCTCGCCGAGCGTAGCGTGCCAACGCAGGAACAGCGCCGTGTCGATATGCGTCACACGCTCGCTGTCGGCGAACCGCGTGAAGCGGCGAAGGATGCGCTCGCTGGTGCTCAGGTCGTAGCCGAGGCGGCGCCGCACAGCCAGATAGCGGTCGAGTTGGAAGGTGAGGCTCATTGCGCGCCTCCCGCCACGGGCCAAGGCATTGCCACTGACCGCAGCCCATCGATGTCGAGACGGGCATATATCATCGTTGATGTGCGTGAGCGGTGCCGCAGCACATCGCCCACCTCGTCGAGCGATGCACCCGAGTTCACTAACTGGGTGGCAAGGCTATGACGCAGCAGGTGCGATCCCACATAGGGCGTTACCGGCTTCTGGCCAGTCGCCTTCAGCGCATCCTTGAGAACGGCGTTGACGATCTGGCTGTCCTTGAACGGACGGTACGGCGCGCGATGGGTGACGAACATCGTGCGACAGGACGCGGGTCCGCGTTCCTCGCGCAGATAGCGGCAGAGGGCCTCGCCAACCTCCGCGCTGATCGGCACGCGATCGTGGAGCTTCCCCTTGCCACGCACCAAGAGTTCGCCCGCGCGCCAGTCGATGTCGTCCAGCTGGATCGCGATGACCTCGGCAGCGCGCAAGCCGAGCCGGGCCATGATGAGCAGCATCGCATAGTCCCGAGCGCCGTGCCGGGGGCTGTCGCGCACGCAGGCGAGCACCGCCTCGACGCCCTCGGGCGACAGATGGCGCGGCAGTCGTGCGCCCCAGCGCTTCGCCGCCCTAGGCACGCTCAGCGCCAGATTGGTCGCTGTCGCGCCGCTGCCGAACAGATATTGCAGGAAGATACGAACATGCGTTGCCACCGTTTTGTCGCGACGCGCGCCTGCCAACACATGCTCGATGAAGCTGATCACGTCGGCAGGCCGCAACCGCCCCGGATCAACTATCGCATCACCAAAGCGATGATCGAGGAACCGGTTGGCGAACCGCAGCGTGTGATAGATCGTCCGCGGACTCAGGCCGCGATGCTTGACCAGATAGGTCTCGAAGTTCGCCAGCAGGGTCGCGCGCGCCTGCTGCGCCTCGGTCAACGGCACCGGCTGCGTGACGCCGATATCGAGCAGATGCTGCGCGAACCGGCGGGCCAACCTATACGGCCATACCGAGCCCGTCTTCTTGCGCGGCACCTTGCGTCCCAGATGCTCGGCCATGTCGAGCGTCAACGCCGAAGGACTGATGCCCTCGACATCCATCGCGTGCCCCACCTTCCGCAGGATCGATTGGTAGGTCTTGACCGTGCCGGCGGTGTAATTCTCCGCCGCAAAGCTCTCGGCGAACGAGTCCAGATACGGCTCGATGCAGGTCTGCAAATATTGAGGCATGATCGTCGTGCTCCATGTTGTTGGAGCGATGAAGATTATGCCGAATGGGATTGGTGCGATCATACCGCCAACCGCGCCCTGCCGAGCAGATGCGGCATAATCCGGATCTCGGCATTACTGCCCCGTTAATGCCGATGTCGGCATAAGGGGCACGCCAC
>NZ_JFHO01000234.1:2500-5291 GCF_000724705.2 Acidiphilium sp. JA12-A1 | reverse complement strand
CTCCCCGCAATGGCCACCAGGTCGTCCAGCCTATCGTTGTTTCTGGGCTGGTGTGGATTTGGCGTGTTGTGTGAGTTGTGTTGGTGTTTGTGCATGGTGGGGGTGGTTGAGATATTCAAGTTCTATCGGGTGATTAGTACCGGTTAGCTGAGCGCGTTACCGCGCTTATACACCCGGCCTATCAACGTGATGGTCTGTCACGACCCTCGGGGAGACCTAGTTTTGAGGTGGGTTTCCCGCTTAGATGCTTTCAGCGGTTATCCCGTCCATACTTAGCTACTCGGCTGTGCCACTGGCGTGACAACCGATGCACCAGAGGTATGTTCATCCCGGTCCTCTCGTACTAGGGACAAATCCTCTCAAGTCTCCAACACCCACGGCAGATAGGGACCGAACTGTCTCACGACGTTCTAAACCCAGCTCACGTACCACTTTAATCGGCGAACAGCCGAACCCTTGGGACCTGCTCCAGCCCCAGGATGTGATGAGCCGACATCGAGGTGCCAAACCTCCCCGTCGATGTGGACTCTTGGGGGAGATCAGCCTGTTATCCCTAGAGTACCTTTTATCCGTTGAGCGATGGCCCTTCCACGTGGAACCACCGGATCACTATGGCCGACTTTCGTCTCTGCTCGAGCTGTCGCTCTCGCAGTCAGGCGGGCTTATGCCATTGCACTCAACAGCCGATGTCCGACCGGCTTGAGCCCACCATCGCGCGCCTCCGTTACTCTTTAGGAGGCGACCGCCCCAGTCAAACTGCCCACCATGCAGGGTCCCGGACCGGGATAACCGGCCGCGGTTAGACATCAAAAGCGCGCAGGGCGGTATTTCAAGGTTGGCTCCACCGAAGCTAGCGCCCCGGTTTCAATGCCTCCCGCCTATCCTACACAGCACTCTTCTGATGCCACTGCAAAGCTGCAGTAAAGGTTCATAGGGTCTTTCCGTCTGACCGCGGGTACCCCGCATCTTCACGGGGAATTCAATTTCGCTGAGCCGATGCTGGAGACAGTGGGGAAGTCGTTACGCCATTCGTGCAGGTCGGAACTTACCCGACAAGGAATTTCGCTACCTTAGGACCGTTATAGTTACGGCCGCCGTTTACCGGGGCTTCAATTCAAGGCTTGCACCTCTCCTCTTAACCTTCCGGCACCGGGCAGGCGTCAGACCCTATACGTCGTCTCTCGACTTCGCAGAGCCCTGTGTTTTTACTAAACAGTCGCTACCCCCTCTTTTGTGCCACCCGCACATGGTTGCCCACATACGGGTCTCGCTTATCCCGAAGTTACGCGAGTAATTTGCCTAGTTCCTTCAACATCGTTCTCTCAAGCGCCTTGGTATACTCTACCAGTCCACCTGTGTCGGTTTAGGGTACGGTCTATACGCTGGAGCTATTTCCCGGAATGCTCAAAAAGCCTGCCCAATCCGATAAGGACAGACAACATCTCGCATTCGTCACTTCCAGCAGGCGGAGGAATATTCACCCCCTTCCCATCGACTACGGCTTTCGCCCTCGCCTTAGGGGCCGGCTCACCCTGCGCGGATTAACCTTGCGCAGGAACCCTTGGACTTTCGGCGACAGAGTTTCTCACTCTGTTTGTCGCTACTCATGTCAGCATTCGCACTTCCGATACCTCCAGGAGGGGTCACCCCATCTCCCTTCACAGGCCTACGGAACGCTCCGCTACCGCGCATGTTTCCATGCACCCACAGCTTCGGTATGTGGCTTTAGCCCCGTTACATTTTCGGCGCAGGATTTCTATTAGACCAGTGAGCTATTACGCTTTCTTTAAAGGATGGCTGCTTCTAAGCCAACCTCCTGGTTGTTTTGGAATTCCCACATCCTTTCCCACTTAGCCACAATTTGGGGACCTTAGCTGGTGGTCTGGGCTGTTTCCCTCTCGACGATGGACCTTAGCACCCACCGTCTGTCTGCCGTGCAAGACACTTCGGTATTCGGAGTTTGGTTAGGTTTGGTAAGGCTTTGGGCCCCCCTAGCCCATCCAGTGCTCTACCCCCGAAGGCATACACACGACGATCTACCTCAATAGATTTCGCGGAGAACCAGCTATCTCCGAGTTTGATTGGCCTTTCACCCCTAGCCACAGCTCATCCCCGACTTTTTCAACAGGCGTGGGTTCGGCCCTCCAGTGCGTGTTACCGCACCTTCAGCCTGGCCATGGCTAGATCACTCGGTTTCGGGTCTTCTGCCTGCAACTATGCGCCCTATTCAGACTCGCTTTCGCTACGCCTACGCCTACCGGCTTAAGCTCGCTGCAAACAGAAACTCGCTGACCCATTATACAAAAGGTACGCCGTCACCGCAGATGCGGCTCCGACTGCTTGTAGGCATCCGGTTTCAGGTCTCTTTCACTCCCCTCGTCGGGGTGCTTTTCACCTTTCCCTCACGGTACTTGTGCACTATCGGTCACCAGAGAGTATTTAGGCTTGGAGGGTGGTCCCCCCATCTTCAGACAGGATTTCACGTGTCCCGCCTTACTCAAGGCCTTGCCATTTCGCTTCGCATACGGGGCTATCACCCGCTATGGCCGGAGTTTCCAATCCGTTCTGCTACTCAATGACAAGGCACTGGCCTGCTCCGCTTTCGCTCGCCACTACTGACGGAATCTCGGTTGATGTCTTTTCCTCCGGGTACTTAGATGTTTCAGTTCCCCGGGTTCGCCTCTACACCCTATGTATTCAGATGCAGATACCCTTGCGGGTGGGTTTCCCCATTCGGATGTCCACGGATCAACGCCTGCTCGCGGCTCCCCGTGGCTTTTCGCAGCGTGCC
>NZ_JFHO01000235.1:0-3818 GCF_000724705.2 Acidiphilium sp. JA12-A1 | reverse complement strand
GCAGAAAGGAAGGCCCATATGGCACGACGGACGGCACCGGCGATCCCGGGCGATTTGCTGGACCAGCTTCTGGCTGGTGGTGACGCGGCGGCAGCGCTGAATTCTGGGGACCTGGTGAACGCGCTGAAGAAAGCCCTGGCGGAGCGGGTCTTGAGCGCGGAGATGGATTACCATCTGAGTGACGAAGCGGAGGCGGAGAACAGCCGCAACGGCTATGGCCGCAAGTCGGTGTCGACCGGCACGGGGAAGATCGAGATTGCGATCCCGCGAGACCGTGCGGGTAGCTTTGATCCGCAGTTGATCGCCAAATACCAGCGCCGGTTTCCAGGCTTCGATGACAAGATCATCTCGATGTATGCGCGGGGGATGAGCACCCGGGAGATCGCGGAACATCTGCGCGAGATCTACGGCATGGATGCTTCGGCGGAGCTGATCAGCACGATCACCGATGCGGTTCTGGACGAGGTGACATCCTGGCAGCAGCGTCCGCTGGACCCGGTCTATCCGCTGGTATTCTTCGATGCCATCCGGGTGAAGATCCGCGACGAGGGCGTGGTCCGCAACAAGGCGATCCATATCGCGCTGAGCGTCATGGCCGACGGGACGAAGGTCGTGCTCAGATGTGGATCGAGCGTAAACGCTGTTGGACCGGCATTGTTGTTGTGACGCAGACTGGGCCCGATGTTTGTGGGCGTGAGCGACGTCGGCATTTCTGAGATTTTTGAAGCGGATCGGGTTGAGGCGATAGGAGCGGCTCGTACGAGCCTTCATACGAGTGCTTCGAAGGAGCGGGTTGAGGTAATCACACGCGGGGCGCGCCGGCGTTGGTCGACGGCGATGAAGCGGGCGATTGTGGAGGCGAGCCTGGCGCCCGGCGTGATGGTTTCGGCGTTGTGCCGTCAGCACGAGATCAGCAGCGGGCAACTGAGCACGTGGCGTCGGCAATATCGGGATGGCGATCTGGCCGAAGCGACGCCGCTGGTGCCGGGCTTTGCGCGGGCAGTGGTAAGCGGGACTGTGCCGGCGTTGGGCTTGGCGGCAGCGCCGACGGCGATGGAGACGATCGAGATCACGCTGCCGGACGGGGTGGTATTGCGTGTCGGCGCCGGGGTGGACCAGTTGGCGTTGAGCCGGGTGCTGGCGGTGCTGAGGGGCGGATGATCGCGCCGGGTGCGGGTGTTCGGGTCTATCTTGCCTGCGGCCGGACGGACATGAGGAAGGGGCTGGACGGGCTGGCGATGCTGGTCCAGCAGGTCTTTGGCGGGAACCCGTTTGACGGTGCGGTCTACGCATTCCGCGGCCGGCGGGCTGGACAGATCAAGCTGCTCTGGCACGACGGTGTCGGGTTGTGCCTGCTGACGAGGCGGCTGGAGCGGGGTGCATTCGCCTGGCCGCAGAGCGGGACGACGCTGATGTCGCTGAGCCCGGCGCAGCTTGCCACGCTTCTTGAAGGCTGCGAGTGGCGTGCACCGGTGCAAAGCCTGCGGCCGGTGCTGGCGGGATAGGCCCCGCTCACGCGAGAGTCATTGGCACGCCAATCGGTTGCTTGCGATAGTTTGACCGTGCCGATCGATCTTGCCGCCCTTCCCGACGACCCGGGCATCCTGCGCGACCTGGTGAGCCACGCGGAGCATGAGAATGCCGGCCTGCGCAGCGCCAATGACGATCTGCGCGCGGAGATCGACAAGCTGCACCTGCTGATCGCGAAGCTGCAGCGGCATCGCTTTGGCCAACGCTCCGAACAAATGGATCCGGACCAGCTGGCCCTGGCGCTGGAAGATCTCGAACAGGCGGAGGCTGCGGGAGACGAAGCGGCGCAAGCTGGCACGGCGGATGGGCAGACACGTGAACGCAAGCGGCGGCAGCGCAATCTCGGGGCGTTGCCGGACAGCCTGCCGCAGGTCGAGGTCGTGGTCGATCTTGAGGAGAAGCAATGTGCCTGCTGCGGCGGCGCGCTGCATCAGGTGGGGGAGACGGTGAGCCGGATGCTGGACTTTGTGCCGGCGTCGTTCCGGGTGAAGGTGATCCGCCGGCCACGCTATGCCTGTGCATCCTGCGACGGGCCGCCGGTGCAGGCACCGGCACCGCCGCGGCCGATCGATGGTGGCATGGCGAGCGAGGCGCTGGTGGCGCATGTGCTGGTCAGCAAGTTTGCCGATCATCTGCCGCTGTATCGCCAGGCACAGATCTACGAGCGACACGGGATCCGGCTGGACCGTTCGACGCTGGGCGACTGGGTCGGCCGGGCGTGCTGGTGGCTGCGGCCGCTCTACGATCGGATCCTCTCGCATGTGATGGCCCAGGAGAAGATCTTCGCCGACGACACCACGCTGCCGGTGCTGGATCCTGGACGAGGCCGCACCAAGACCGGGCGATTATGGTGCTATGCGGTCGATGACCGCCCGTGGTGTGGGCCGGCGCCGCCGGCGGTTGCCTTCGTCTATGCGACCGATCGCAAGGGCGAGCGCCCGGCTGCGCATATGTCTTCATTCCGCGGCATTCTGCAGGTGGACGGCTATGCCGGGTTCGGCAAGGTCGTGAAGGCGCGCGACGATGACGCCCTGGCGCTGGCCTTCTGCTGGACGCATGCGCGGCGCGGTTTCTACGAATTCCACCAGGCCACGCAGTCGCCGATCGCGGCCGAGGCGCTCGCCCGGATCGCGCGGCTCTATGCGATCGAGGCCGAGATCCGCGGGCAATCCGCCGAACGCCGCCTCGCCGTGCGGCGGGAGCGATCCCGCCCGGAGATCGAGGCGATGCACACGTGGCTGGACGAGCAACTGCTGTGTATCTCGAAAGGATCGGAACTGGCGAAGGCGATGCGCTACGTCATGCGGCACTGGGAGGGGCTGACCCGCTTCCTCGACGATGGCCGGATCGAACTCGATACCAACACCGTCGAGCGCGAAATCCGCCGGATCCCCCTGGGACGGAAGAATGCCCTGTTCGCCGGCAACGACACCGGCGCCGAGCACTGGGCGCTGATGGCGACGCTGATCGGATCCGCAAAGCTCAGCGGCGTCGAGCCGCTCGCCTGGCTCACCGAAATCCTCGAACGCATCGTCGCCGGCCATACCAAGGCCAACGAAATCGACACCCTGCTGCCTTGGAACTGGAAAACTCAGGCCACTCTACCAGCCGCCGCGTAGCGCTCACTCGCCAACGCAAGGCCGTCGTTCAGACTGCGCTTACGATCGAGCAGAACGAGGGCGCCAAATTCTGGCTGCGGGTGATGAACGAGTTGAAGAACCGCGGCGTCGAGGACATCCTGCTGGCTGTGGTCGATGGCCTGAAGGGGGGGCCAGAGGCGATCACTGCCGTCTTTCCCGAGACGATCGTGCAGACCTGCATCGTCCATCTGCTCCGGAACTCCATGGATTTCGTGTCCTACAAGGACCGCAAGGCGGTCGAGACTGCCCTCAAGGATCTACCGGGCCGTCGATGCCAGGGCCGCCGAGGCAGCACTCGTGGCCTTCGAGGCCGGGCCATGGGGCCGGAAATACCCTGCCATCGGCCAGAGCTGGCGTCGGGTGTGGCAGGAAGTCATCCCGTTCTTTTCCTTCCCCGGCGAGGTCCGTCGGATCATTTATACGACGAACGCCATAGAAGTCCTGAATTTCAAGCTGCGTCGGGCGATCCGCGCGCGCGGCCATTTCCCGAGCGATGAGGCCGCCGCCAAGTTCCTCTATCTGATCCTGAACCGACCCGAAAAAGGAATGGGTGATGCCACCTCGAGAATGGGCTATGGCAAAGGCTCAGTTCGCCGTCATCTTCGGCGATCGCTTCGTAAGGGCCCTGGCGGCCTGATGTTCAACCGG
>NZ_JFHO01000236.1:0-2002 GCF_000724705.2 Acidiphilium sp. JA12-A1 | reverse complement strand
GTAGGCTTCTCAGCATGGGGTTCCCTTCATTTTAAGAGGAACCTCCGATGCCAGTTTCACCTATCGAACGGCCTGTCAGCGCGCTCCGGCAGCGCATGCTCGAAGATATGGCGATGCGCGGCCTGCGATCGGCCACGCAGCGGGACTATATTCGCTTTGTTCAGAGCTTCGCGGCATTCCTCAGGCGGCCGCCGGACACGGCGACAGCTGAGGATATCCGTCGCTTTCAGGTTCACCAGCACGAGAGCGGGGTGCAACCGCCGACGATCAACTGCTCGGTTTCGGCGCTACGGTTTTTCTTCACGGTGACGCTCGATCGGCCGGACCTGTCGCGGCGCCTGGTCTTGGCGCGCTCGCCTCGCAAATTGCCGGATGTGCTGAGTGTCGATGAGGTCGGCCGGCTGCTCGAGGCGGCCCCCGGCATCAAGTACAAGGCCATTCTCGGTACCGCCTATGGCGCCGGCCTGCGCGTGTCGGAGGTGGCAAGCCTCAAGGTCGACGATATCGACAGCACGCGGATGCTGATCAGGGTCGAGCAGGGCAAGGGCCGCAAGGACCGCAACGCCATGCTTTCACCCCAGTTGCTCGCCCTGTTGCGGTTGTGGTGGACGGAAGGCAAACGCCGTGGCGTCATGCTGCCCCATGGCTGGCTGTTCCCCGGACGCAGTGCCGCCGATCCGGTCTCGACGCGACAGATCAACCGCGCGGTTCATGAGGCCGCGGAAGCGGCCGGGATCCGGAAGCGGGTCTCGCCCCACACGCTGCGCCATAGCTTCGCGACCCATCTTCTGGAGCAGGACGTCGATATCCGCGTGATCCAGGTGCTGCTGGGGCACAGCAAGCTCGATACGACCGCGCTCTACGCGCGTGTGGCGACCAAGACGATCCGATCGGTCACCAGTCCACTCGAGCGTTTGGCGTCACTGATGGAGGGCAAGGCATCCACCGGCTGAGGCGGTGGGCGCCTCGCTCGAGGTCGCCGATATCTTCCGCGTCGCCGGCCCCGCTTATCGGGCCAGCCATGCCGGGCAGCTGAGCCTGCATCAGCTCAAGGTCATGTCGGCGATCGAGAATTGCCGCACCGCCGCCCTGGGCGGTCATCTCGAAGCCTGCGAGGACTGCGGCCATCGACGGATCGCTTATAACAGCTGCCGCAACCGGCACTGCCCAAAGTGCCAGGGTGCCGCCGCGCGCACCTGGCTCGCCGCGCGCGAGGCCGACCTGCTGCCGGTTGGATATTTCCATGTCGTCTTCACCGTGCCGGCCGCGATCGCCGACATCGCCTTCCACAACAAGGCTGCCGTCTATGACCTGCTGTTCCACGCCGCGGCCAAGACGATGCTGACGATTGCCGCCGATCCCCGGCATCTGGGCGCACGGATCGGCATCACCGCCGTGCTCCATACATGGGGGTCGGCACTGACCCACCACCCACACGTGCACATGATCGTGCCGGGCGGCGGCATCTCGCTCGACGGTGAGCGCTGGATCTCCTCGCGGCCGGCCTTCCTCGTGCCGGTGCGCGTCCTGGGCAAGTTGTTCCGCCGCCTGTTCATCACCGGCCTGATCGCGCTCCACGATCAAGGACGGCTTGCCTTCTTTGGCGGCCTCGCACCACTCGCCGACCGGCGCACCTTTCTGCGCCACCTCTCGCCGGTCCGCAGCAAACGCTGGGTGGTCTACGCTAAGCCGCCCTTCAGCGGCCCCGCAGCGGTGCTTGCCTATCTCTCGCGCTATACCCACCGCATCGCCATCTCGAACCGGCGGCTGCTCGCCTTTGACGAAGCCAGCGTCATCTTCCGCTACAAGGATTATCGTCGCGATGGCGCCGACCGCCACCAGGCTATGACGCTCGCCGCCGACGAGTTCATCCGCCGCTTTCTGATCCACGTCCTGCCACGCGGCTTCCACCGCATCCGCCACTACGGCTTGCTCTCCGCCACGGCGCGCAAACCCVAATCTCGCGCGCGCCCGAGAACTCCTCGCCGCCGCGCCGCTCTCC
>NZ_JFHO01000237.1:0-2017 GCF_000724705.2 Acidiphilium sp. JA12-A1 | reverse complement strand
GCCGGCAGTCGCGACGCCACGGTCGACGCTCGCCGCAGCGGTCCAGAGACGGTCAAGATGCGCCCGACAGGCGGTCTGGGTGACCTGGGGGATGACCGTTCCGCCGCATTCTGCCGTCCGTAACCGCCCCTACCCGAGCCTCACGACGGCGTGATCTATAGGCTGCGCCTGCTCGCTGGTTGCTCGCTGGCTGGTTCCTACCGCCGGTACCTGCGACCGAGTCGTGCCAGCCGAGGCGCCTCGAACGACCGTCCCCGAGACCTATCCCACCATCTCGGACATCACCTCGATGCCGCTGCTCGCTCCGCTTCCCATCGGCTGAGAACCGCAGGAAACAAGGCGTGCGTCGCTCGCTGTGTGCTCGCTGAACAGCCTCAAAGCCGGAGGTACAACCGGGCCGTCTTCGAGAAAACGGTGTGATTTCAGGGATTTGAGTGGTGGGCGCGACAGGGATTGAACCTGTGACCCCTGCCATGTCAACGTCGTGACGGAAGGGGAATCCTCGTGATTTGGGTGAGGACGCGGTGCGTTTTGGCACCTGCTGCTCGCTGTATGCTCGCTGATTTCAGTAGACAAATCGCCGATCCGTGAGAACCAGCTACCGAAGGGGTACGGAAGCTGGGCGCACGGATTGGATTGCGGATCGTCGAGGGGCTCAAAGTCGGCGAGACCGTGTGGGACACCATGATCATTGGTTTCGGTGCGCGCCGGCAGCGCGGACGGCCGACCTATGTTTTTCGATATCGAACAAAGGAAGGTCGGCAGCGGACCTACACGATAGGCCGTCATGGATCGCCATGGACACCGGACGAGGCGAGGGCCGAGGCGATCAGGCTGTTACGGATCGTGATCGACGGCGGAGACCCGAGCGGCGAGCGCCAGATCGAGCATCAGGTGATTTCGATAGCCGACCTCTGTGACGAGTATCTCGCTGACGCCGCGGCTGGCCGGGTACTGACGCGGCGTGGGGTCGCGAAGAACGCGAGTACCATCGCGACCGACCACTGCCGCGTCGACGCGCACATTCGGCCGCTCATCGGCCACCTTCCGGTCGCCTCGATCTCCCGGCAGGACATCGAGCGCATGATGTCCGACATCATCGCGGGCAAGACGCACAAACGGGTCAAGCTCGATAGGCTCCGTGCCGTGTCGCACGTCCGTGGTGGACGCGGTGCCGCGAGCCGGACGATGGGGCTGCTCGGAGCCATCATGACGTACGCCGTGCGGCGCGGGCTCCGCGAGGACAACCCGTGCAGGTTGATAATCAAGCCCGCCGATGGTCGTCGCGAGCGCCGGCTCGATGACGTGGAATATCGTGCACTCGGCGCCGCGCTGGACGCGGCTGAGGCGGCGGGCGAATGGCCGCCAGCGCTAGCGGTGATCCGGTTCCTCGCGCTCACAGGTTGGCGGCGCGGCGAGGTTCTCGGGCTGCGATACGTCGAGATCGATGTGGCGCGATCAACCGCTCGACTTGCCGCGACCAAAACCGGCGCGTCGATGCGACCGCTGTGCACGACTGCGTGTCAGATGATCAAGGCGATGGCGCCGGGCGAGTTCGTGTTTCGGTCGGCCGGCGGGGATGCGCCGATAGTTAATTTCCGCAGGGTCTGGGAGCGGGTCGTCTATCGTGCCGCGGGGCTACCACGCGACGTGACGTCGCACGTGCTGCGCCACTCGTACGCCAGCGTCGCCGCCGATCTCGGGCTCGCCGATGCGACCATCGGCTCACTGCTCGGGCACCGGGGCCATACCGTGACGCGGCGCTATATTCACGTCGCCGACACGACGTTGATCGCCGCCGCCGATACCGTGGCGGCGCGGATCGTCACACTGATGCGCAGCGATCCGGCCCCCTGATGGAGGAGACGATGGGCGCCGACAGCGTGTATGGGATTGTCCATGTCGAACACCGCATCCCATGGCGCGGTGCAGAACTGACCTTCACGTCGTACGAGCTGCAGCTTGTGCTCAGGCTCGCGGACGGCGGCCACGTTCCTCTCGCGGATTTGCCAATCGC
>NZ_JFHO01000238.1:0-1840 GCF_000724705.2 Acidiphilium sp. JA12-A1 | reverse complement strand
CGGCCGTGTCCATCGGCACGCGATGCGCACGTCGATAAWWCGCGAGGGATAGTTCGGCGCATCGGATTCCGACATGGCGYGGCCCSAGAGGCCGGATCGATCCGAGAGATGCTCATCCACACCATCACCCAGATCGTCTTGCGGGAGCGCCTTGACCGTCTCGACACCGGTGCCGCGAGGAACCGGAGCGGCGGTGTCATGGCGCGCGAGAGCCGGCGGGAGGACGCGCGAGGTAGGGCGCGATGGTCACCCTCACGGTCGCAGGGACCGTCTTCCCGAGCGCCTGAGATCATCTCGGCGCCGCTGGCGCTCTGGATCATCGGCCCGGACGCCACGAGATGAACGGTTCCGAGACCGTCTCCATGAGCATGCGCCGATGACCACGCCGATATTCGGCGCACCGGATTCCGTCATGTGGTCTGGCATGAGGGTTGGCGCGATCCGCGCGAGATGATCACTCCCACGGTCACCGAGACCGTCTTCCTGAGCGCTTCCCGACGATCCCCGGATCGCGGCGCGTCACAGAGGATCGCCTGCGCGCTGTGACGGACGGTATCCGCGACCGGCTGCCGAAAGCATCGATCATGGTTGGGTGATGATCGTGTCCGTCGGCGATCACCGCTTCCTCCGGTGATCGCCTTGGATGCTGTTACGCCGCCTTCTGCTGGTGAGTCTCGATGCGGACCTGTGTGCACGAGAGCGACGCGAGCCTTGCGTTCAACCATTCGCGGATGGTCTCGCCCATCGAGACAGCGTACTGCGGCGCCTGTTCTGTGGCCGCGTGACACCGATTCCTGCGTGTCTCGGCGAGATCGATGATCGCCGTGCTGGCCGTCGGTTCGTCCGTGAAGTCCTCGGCGTCGTTCTCGTGGTTGACCGGGGCCTGCATCCCCGTGACCTCGAAGCACGCCAGCGGGCCGTGCACCTGTTCGAGTTGGTCAAGCAGCCAATCGATGCGACCCGGCATGCACAGCGCCGCGCGCTTCTTTTGGCGTGCGCCCCGCGCCTGATACCGGATCAGGAATGCAGACGGGGACAAATCCATATAAGTAGTAATTATAGGGGTTTGTCCCCGTGTGACCTGCGCGCGCCGCAGCGCCTTCTTCGCGGCCTCCTCGGAACAGAACAGGTCCGGATAGACACGGCAGGCGTCCGAAGGCGACAGGAGCGCCGCACCGCGCCCGAGCATCTTCTCGACGACATCCGGTGTGATCTCGCGCCACGACGTCAACGTATCCACCGAGAACGGCAGGACGACATCGTTGAGCACGAAGATGCGTGCCGGATTGTCCGCCGTTCGGTTGACGCCGCGAGCACGCCCGACCGCCTGAATCACTTCTGCGTCCGTGATCGCGCGCCGGATGCTTTCGAGCGATGGATCGACGAAACCCGTCCGAGAAATCGGTTCGCCGCGACCATCACGCATGAGAATATGGTCGATCATCGGCGCCATCTCGGTCGTGGTTGGGTGCTTGCCGGTCAGGGCAACCACAATGGCACGATGCGCTTCCGGCGACGCCTGTGGACGGCCGATCACGAATAGACAGTCCACCACGCCGAAAGCATCGAGACCGGCGATGGCATTGAAATGTGCCACATCGACGCCGGGGATGCCGGCGAATTCGGCTTCCGCGCCGTGATACGTGATCACCAAGCCGGAGCCGTCACCCACCTGCAGCCGAATGAAATCCCGGATGTTACGGATGCGACGGGCGCGCCGTCTGTCCTCGGCGGTGCCCCCCTCGGTAGGAAGCACGGACGTCTTGCCAAAACCACCTGTGGGGAGACCTTTCTTGTCGACCGTCGGGAGCACTTGCGTCACATGCTGATGCGGCGTGGC
>NZ_JFHO01000239.1:0-1981 GCF_000724705.2 Acidiphilium sp. JA12-A1 | reverse complement strand
GCTGGACATAGAAAATGGCCGGGATGCGCTGCATGGCCGGGAACGTGAACACGGTTGAATAGCCGTTGTCCCAGACCTCGGCGGGGGCCAGCTGATGATCGCCCCGGGCGACATACTCGTAATTGCGCGGTCCCTGATATTGATCGACCGTTGCCGCGTTCATGACAGCGCGCGCTTCATCAAGGCGGCTCTTGGCTTCCTTCTGGATAGCCTTCGCTTCGGCCGTCTTCCGCTTGGCAAGCCGGCGCTCATACGCCTGGTGCGGATAGGTGAACACCACGGCGTAATCGACATTCTCGCCGGCGCCGAGGTGCTTGTTCACGGTCTCGAACTGGAAAAAGTAATGGCGGAGCTTGCCGTCGCTGGTCTTGCAGAGGACCGCGATCGGCTGTGCCGGCAGAATGCCGGTTGGCTTGATGAAAAGGTAATTCTGGACCGGGACGACCTTGAGATAGGCGCTATCGCTCTCCGCGACGGAGACGACCTTTTCACCCGTGCCGAACTGGACTGTCAGCGCCGCACCCGGTGCAGTCCAAATGTCGGTGACGTTGCCGGACTGATAGGGCACATAGCGAACGCGGGCGTCTTCGTGCCCCGGGTGGGGATACTGTATGGCGAGGGCCGTCCCCATCATGCCGAGCCAGAGGAGACCGCTGGCCGCGAGTTTGCGCGCGCATGTCATGGCGAATCCTTTTGGGCCTGGTAGTTGGTCACAATGAGCCCGCTCGGGTCTGCGAGGCGGGCGGAAACCGGCAGCGTTGCGACGTTTTCAAAGCCGACCGTTGCCGTCCATGTCGAAGTCTGCGGATCCGAGCCGTACATCGTCACGGTGCGGCGGAAGCGCACGAGCGCGACATTCGGCCGCACCATGGACAGGCTCACCATCGCGACGCTGATCTGCCCCTTTTTACCAACCGTGACCTGCGGGCTGGTGCTGCCTGGCCCTTTATCGAGGAACCAGCTTTGGTAGGTGCCTTGCACCGTGGGGTTGGACATCAGCGAGGCAACATCATACCGATATTGCGCGTCGGCGAAGTCATAGCTTTCCCGGGCACGAACATATTGCCAGATCGCGGCTCTGGTCATCGCCGCCTTCTCATTGCTGGGAAGGCTGTTGAAATTCATGGTGGTGCTGGTGGTGCCGTCTGACTTCACGGTGATGAAGGCGGGCACGAGCTTTTCGAGGGGCAGGATCATCACGATCGCCCCCGCGAGGGTGACGTTGACCGCCAGGGACACGCCGGCCACCACCCAGCCCACACGGCCCCAGCGGCGGGCGGTACGCTTCTCAGTGGCCTGGAAAGATTCAACATCCTGGAAATAGGCGGCGAGCCGTTCGTTATCGATCGGCAAAGCCGTGTTTTTCATGTCCGCGTTCATGAGTGGGGCACCTGCGGCGGTCGCGCCAACTGCGCCGCGCTAGGCGACCAATGGCCGGGATTGAGGGCAAACATCGGCCCGTGAGCCGTTGCCAGCGGGTCACTGGCCGCGCAGCCCGCCAGCATGCCGGCTGCGCACATGAGGATAATCAGGCGAGACAACATGCGTGAGCCCTTCATTATTTGAACCAGTTGGCTGGGTTCACGATCCCGGAAATATTGAAGTCCACACCGCCGCCAATGTAGGCGGCGATGCCGGGAAGCATGATCGTGATGAAGGCCGTGATGGCGGTATAGGCGGCGATTTCGCCGAGGATGACGATTTCGGTCTGCACCGGATCGGCGGTGAACGTGGTCGAGACCTTGGTGTTCAGAAAATCCGTCATACCCCCCGTGAACAGCGATAGAAGCGCTGTGACGAGGAGCAACAGGATCGCCAGGCCGATCAGCTTACCGAGCCAGCGGTCGGGGATACCCTTGGTATATTCGAAAAAGATATCCGATCAGGAGGAATGGGCCGATAGCTACGAGAAGGCCCGTCAATGTTGTCGAGATGAGATAAACCGCGAACACGAGGGCAAAGAGCGAATGAAAAAAGACGA
>NZ_JFHO01000240.1:0-2835 GCF_000724705.2 Acidiphilium sp. JA12-A1 | reverse complement strand
AATTGCTGTTGCGCCAGGAAGGATTGCCCCGGCCGATCCGCGAGATCGCCTGGAAGGCGCAGTTGCGCCTCTGTCGGCGTTATCGCCGCCTGACCCATACCGGCAAGCAGGCCAATGTCGTCACCACCGCGATTGCCCGCGAGTTGGCCGGCTTTATCTGGGCCATCGCACGGAAGGCCGAAATCGCGGCCGGCTGAACAATCGGATATTCGAAGCATACCCGGGAGGTGCCCACACTGATCAAACCCATCTGCAGCCGGGCAAGGCTGGAGGCGCGGTCACGGCCGGAGAACCCTCGCAGCCACTATCAGCCGGGACTTTCCGACGCTGGTCCCTAGACCGAGGCAGCTCCACGACGCATCAGGTCCTGCGGTTCCAATCCGCGTATCAGAGGATGATCTACCGTCGTTTCGGGATTGCGCCTCCAGCCTTACCCAGTCGCAGTCAAACCGAACCGCTTGCTTGCTCATCAGCAAGCAGAAGAAATCTCTTGCCTGCAGCTTGAAATGGCGAACATGAGAGTGTCCTGCCCCTGAAATTCGTGGGTGAATTTCAGGGACAAGCAGGCCACTAAACTATTGTTTTTTCCAGTGTCCACTTTGACACTGAAATCCGATGGATTTCAGATTCGGGACACTAGGTTCTGGACTCAACTGATCCACGCGGTGACGGCGAGGACGAGGCAGATCCCGGCGAGGAAGTTTCGTGCGGTCTTGTCGTAACGTGTAGCGATGGCGCGCCAGTCTTTGAGCCTGCAGAAGGCACGCTCGATGAGATTGCGCTTTCTGTAGGCGACGGGGTCGAAGGGCGGTATGGCGCGGCGGTTTGGCATGGGCGAGATCACCGGCCTTGTGCCCTGCCTGGTGAGGAAGGCGCGGAGGTCATCGGCGTCGTAGGCCTTGTCGGCGATCAGGTCTTCTGGCGGTGGCATGGTGGGGAGAAGCGCTCGGGCGCCACTGATATCGGAGGCCTGTCCCGGCGTCAGGAGGACGGCGGCGATGCGCCCCAGGTCATCCGCGACGGCGTGGATCTTGGTCGTCCGTCCACCCCTCGACCGGCCGATGGCCTGGCTTTGCGCCCCCCTTTACCGCCCGCGGCCGCGCGATGTGCCCGAACCGAGGTGCTGTCCACCATGGCGATGCGCGGGGGATCCGCGCAGGCGACAAGGGCCGCGAAGATCTCCTGCCAGAGGCCACGCTGGCTCCAGCGGTTGAACCGGTTGAACACCGTGGTCCGCGGCCCATAAGCCTCCGGAAGTGCGCGCCACCGCAAGCCCTCGCGAAAGCGATGCAGGATGCCACTCAGAACCCGGCGATCGTCCACCCGCGGTTTGCCGCCGAGCTTGGGCAACAGCGGCTCGATCGCAGCCCATTGCACGTCGTTCAGCCAGAATAATTCCGCCATGATCCAAACCCTCCGTAGAGACTTGAATCAAAACTCCCGTAGTCATGGCAATAGGTACGGAACCTAGAGCATCATCTGATCAGATGGAGTCATCTGATCAGATAAAGATGCTCTGTTTATCAATGTGGTAGAGCACTACATCCGATCCGGATGGATCGGAAAGTGCTCTAGACCAGATGTTCGCCTGAGATTGGGGTGACCCGTCTCGCAGTATGCAGGTTTCCGAGGGTTGCGCCGGGAGGTCCGGTGCCGAGCCTCAATGCATAGGAGACGGGTCATGGGAAAGCATATCACTTTTATCGGGCTGGACGTGCACAAGGAGACGATCACGGTCGCGCTGGCGGAATCTGGCGGCCGCGATGACGTGCGCGAGTATGGCCGGATCGCGAACACCCCGGAGGCGCTGACGAGGGTGGTGACGAAGTTGCAGCGCGTGGGCGGGGAACTGCGATTTTGCTATGAAGCGGGTCCATGTGGCTACGGGATCCAGCGACAGCTGACGGCGGCCGGGCATGACTGCGTGGTGGTGGCGCCGTCGCTGATCCCTCGCAAGCCGGGGGAACGGATCAAGACGGATCGTCGGGATGCGGTGAACCTGGCCAGGCTGCATCGGGCGGGGGAATTGACGGCGGTCTGGGTGCCGGATCCGGCGCATGAAGCGATCCGTGACCTGGTCCGGACTCGATTGATGGCGGTGCGAGCACTACGGCAGGCGCGCCAGCAGCTGTCCGGCTTCCTGCTGCGTCATGGGCGACACTACAGTCGTCAAGCCTGGACGTTGATGCACCGGCGCTGGCTGTCGGGACTGCGCTTTGAGCAGCCCCTCCATCACATCGTCCTCGAGGACCTGATTGCCGCTGTCGAAGCGGCAACGGAACGGCGCGATCGGCTGACGCGACAAATCGAGGCGGCCGTACCGGCGTGGTCCCTGGCACCGGTGGCGAAGGCGCTGCAGGCATTGCGGGGTGTGGCGCTGGTAAACGCAGTGACCTTGGTCGCCGAGCTCGGCGATATCACCAGATTTGCCAGTCCGCGACAGCTGATGGCCTATCTCGGCTTGGTTCCCTCGGAACGGTCCAGTGGGCAAACCCGCCGGCAAGGTGGCATCACCAAGGCGGGCAACGGCGCCGCCCGGCGGATGTTGATCGAGGCGGCCTGGAGTTACCGACATCCCGCCCGGGTCAGCCGGGAATTGCTGTTGCGCCAGGAAGGATTGCCCCGGCCGATCCGCGAGATCGCCTGGAAGGCGCAGTTGCGCCTCTGTCGGCGTTATCGCCGCCTGACCCATACCGGCAAGCAGGCCAATGTCGTCACCACCGCGATTGCCCGCGAGTTGGCCGGCTTTATCTGGGCCATCGCACGGAAGGCCGAAATCGCGGCCGGCTGAACAATCGGATATTCGAAGCATACCCGGGAGGTGCCCACACTGAT
>NZ_JFHO01000241.1:0-1209 GCF_000724705.2 Acidiphilium sp. JA12-A1 | reverse complement strand
CCGGTAGCTGACCGCATGGATGACGCGCAGGTAGATCGCGAGAGCCACGAGGTTGAGGCTGAATGGTGTGCCGGTCTCCATGCCTTCCGGGACGGCTGCCAGCGTGGTCGCCCCACAGCACGGACAATGGCCGGCATAGCGTTCGACGCGGGTGACGACCGGCTTGATCGGCGGCAGATCGATCTTGTCGTAGCGCTGCGCGAGGCGCTGATCCGCGTCAGTCAGCCCGGCACGGCAGTGCTGGCAATGCGCCGCCTTCGCGATCACCGTCTGATCGGGGTTCTCGGCAAGCAAGCGACCGCCACCCTCACGGCCGAGACTGCCTTTGCGGGGCCCCTTGCGCGGACTTTTCTCGGGCCGGTTTGGCTTCTGCCCGCGCGATGGCGGCAGGCTCGAATTGTCCGGCCGCTTCGGCGGTTCGTTTAGCCGCGCCTCCAACTCCGCAATCCGGCGTTCCGCATCCGAAAGCCGGATTGCCAGTTCCGCGTTCCTGCGCTCGGATGATTGCAACGCGTCCCATAGCGCGCGGATCAGCGCGTCTTTCTCAGCGTGCGATAGGAGAGACAGGTCAGGAAGCTCGTTCACGCCTCCCGTCGAATCGTATCCGCCGTGGTCACGTCAATTCACAATCGATTCAACTTATCGACGGACCAGGATGAGCAGATACGAAAAAAGGTATCTGCTCAACCCGGTAGGGGGGCGATGGGCAGTGATGCTCCGGTGACGGCGTTTTTGATAGCGGTGTAGGCATCAAGGCCGTGCCGCGCGGCGGTCCCGACGACGGATCGGACGTTGGCGAAGAAATCGGCGCCCCAGTTGGATCGGAACCCTCCGGTGACCTTGCGATATGTCGCGGTAGGCCGGAGTTCGCGCTCGGAGCCGTTGTTGTCCGCGGCGATATCCGGGTGGTCGAGGAAGGTGAAGAGATGATCACGAACCTTGCCGTATCGTCGGCGCAATCGTCTGCCGTGGTGGTTGATCGGGGCGAGCGCCATGACGGCGTCGAGATCATGGTCGAGGCGCCGCCGCCAGGCGCGTCTTGTAGCGTCCGCGAGCGTGCGATGGCGCCGCGCCAGCACGACGGCGCGGAGCAGCAGGGCCTTCATTCTGGGTGCGAAGATCGTATCACCCGCCTCGATCGCGAATTTGCAGTCCCGGAGTTGGTGGGCGAGGCAAATCTGCCAGTCATCGGCATGACCGCGCTGGGCG
>NZ_JFHO01000242.1:0-643 GCF_000724705.2 Acidiphilium sp. JA12-A1 | reverse complement strand
CGATGGGTGCCACGGGCGCGATGGGTGCGACGGGTGCCACGGGCGCGACGGGTGCCACGGGCGCGACGGGTGCCACAGGTGCCACGGGCGCGACGGGTGCGACGGGTGCCACAGGTGCCACAGGCGCGACGGGTGCCACGGGCGCCACGGGTGCCACAGGTGCCACGGGCGCGATGGGTGCCACGGGCGCGACGGGTGCCACCGGCGCGACGGGTGCCACGGGCGCCACSGGCGCGATGGGTGCCACGGGCGCAACCGGAGCCACCGGCGCGATGGGTGCCACAGGCGCCACGGGTGCCACAGGTGCCACCGGCGCAACGGGCGCGATGGGTGCCACCGGAGCCACGGGCGCAACCGGAGCCACCGGAGCCACCGGCGCGACGGGTGCCACGGGAGCCACCGGCGCGACGGGTGCCACGGGTGCCACCGGCGCGACGGGCGCCACCGGCGCAACCGGAGCCACCGGCGCGATGGGTGCCACAGGCGCCACCGGCGCGACGGGTGCCACCGGCGCAACGGGCGCGATGGGTGCCACCGGAGCCACGGGCGCGACGGGTGCCACGGGTGCCACCGGCGCGACGGGTGCCACGGGTGCCACCGGCGCGACGGGTGCCACGGGTGCGACAGGCGCCACGGGCGCCAC
>NZ_JFHO01000243.1:0-1536 GCF_000724705.2 Acidiphilium sp. JA12-A1 | reverse complement strand
CGTCGAGGCGGTGATCAAGGCCGGCCACGCCACGACGGGTGAGGAGATCAAACTCGCCGCCAAACTGGCCGCGGCGGCGCTGGTCTCGCTGGGCCTGCTCGTCCTGCTCCGCGAAATCGTCAAGCGCGTGCATGAGGTGAAACCCAAGGCGCCAGAGGCAGAGGATGAACCCCTACCTCCCAAATCCCCACGCCAGCAGGTTCTGGCTGCGTATCCGGCGCGCGGCTCGACCGACGATATCATGCAACGCTACAACAACGGGAATGATGGCGTTACATATCCCCGGCGCGCCGATCAATTCACACCGGATAGCGTTTATGATTCAACCGCGCCTGCGGCTGACCAGCGTACTGCCATCAATCAGTTACAGAGCCAACTCGACTCAAGTGGAAATCCAGCGTGAGACGACGACAAGATCGACCAAATTCTGAATAGCGGCTCCAAATTTGGCACCAGCGATTACTCCGCGGGCGATAATATCTACAAAATTCAGAATCTTGGCTACAACCCTGATACACCCAGCCCCTATATTCTGGATCAGAATGGCATGAATCAGTTGATCAATCAGGGATATGTCGATGAGAATCTGAACGTGACGAACGCCGCCGGGGTCAAGCAATATCTAGCTTTACCATGTTACAATATGGCCCAAACAATATTCCAAGGGCAGGTCACGGCACCAACAACAGGCGTCACGTCACAGATCAATTCCGCTTCGGAATTGTTCAATCTTGATAATGGGGCGGGTGGCGTGGATGAAGGAAAGCTGATCATGACCGGTGGCGGCTCTCAGGTTTCATTGCCGCCTTCAGCGGTCAGCTTTGGTAAATAGAGGAACATTTCCATGATCCCCATTACGCCTGAGATCATCGGCCCTGGCATTGAAGAAGAATATGAAGATGCCATGGAGCGCATCGCGTTCCTGCTCGACGCCTTCAAGGACTACCCCGCCTCGAACGAAACCGCGCATAGCCGCGTGGTCTATCAGCTCCGCTGGCTCAAGCAGGAGATCGACGCGCAGCGCTTGCCTGTTCCCGTGCATAAGAGCTGGATCGGCACGCTTTGCTACGTCGTTGGTTCCTGCGAGGTGGATGACTCCAAGGAAATCGCCAAAGCCTTGGGGGAATTAAAGCGTATCTTGCAAGGCCCTGGCTTGCTCAAGCCTCGGCATTTCCCGGTTGTCGCGGCGCAGATCGACGATCTGGTGGCGGATATTCATCTATTTGGAGATCCGCTGACACCGGATGAAATAAAGTTCGTCGCGGATTTGGAAGACACCGCCAAGGGGATCCGATCCGGTCAAATTATTCCTCCGCTGACCGTTCCAAAAGGTATTCACCCTCTGAAGTTGGCTTTGATGCATGCCAAACGACTAGAAAATATACTCCCACAGCCACCAAACCCACATGAATATTGGAAACAATCACATTTTTTGCAACTTCCTCTATTTTCAGCCTGGCGTCCTTACGTAGCCCAAAAGCCTCCCTTGGGAGCGCCAAATCCTGGGCTGGGACCAGAAGCACCAGATTTCACGCT
>NZ_JFHO01000244.1:0-1025 GCF_000724705.2 Acidiphilium sp. JA12-A1 | reverse complement strand
GAACCGGTGTTGGTGATGCTTGCGCTGGTGGCGTTGAAGGACCCGGCGATGGTGAGGGGGGCGTTGTCGTCGAGGGTGAAGCTGCCGGCGCTGATGCTGCCGAGAGTGGTGATGGAGTTGCTGCCGGTCAGGGCGACGAGGCTTGCGGTGGCATCGAGGTTCGAGGCGGTGACGTAGCCGGTGACGGAGCCGGCATTGGTGATGGTGCCTCCGTTGGCATCGAGGCTGAGGGTCGTGGCGTCGAGATTGGCGTTGATGCGGATGTCCGAGGCGGCGAGGCTTGCGTCGGTGGCGTTGAAGGAACCGGTGATGTCGAGAGAACCAGTGTTGGTGATGCTTGCGTTGGTGGCGGTGAAGGGGCCGGCGATGGTGAGGGGCGCGTTGTCGTCGAGGGTGAAGCTGCCGGCGGCGCTGATGCTGCCGAGAGTGGTGATGGAGTTGCTGCCGGTAAGGGCGACGAGGCTTGCGGCGGCACCGAGGGCAGCTACCGTAATGCCACCATTGCCGGTGAATTCGCCACCTGCCTGCACAATCAACGAGCTATGTTGCGCAAGGAACGGCTGGTTGATGTTGATAGTGCCCGCATCCATCAGGATGTTTGGGATTGAAAGACTGATCGAGCCATCGTTTTCGATCAGCCCGGTCTGGACAGTGCCGATCTGAAGGGAATTCGCACCGATGGCGTTCAAGAGCTGATTTGAAAGATCGAGCGCCGTAGTCGAGGTCCCACCGAGGGCGATGGTATCGAAGCCAAGTGGAGCAAGCGTCACCGCGCCCGAATTCGCCAGGATCGTTCCACCGGCCAGATCCATTCCATTGGCGCTGAGAACGATATTTCCGCCAGACGCTACACTCAGCGTGCCGGCAATAGTGAGCGGCTGACTGTCAGCAACATCAATCGACGAGCCAGCGCTGAGACTCGTGATGACCTTTATGGAGTTGCCACCATTCTGCAGGCTGGCGAAACCTGAGACACTACCTGCCAAGCTATCCGCCGTAATAGCACCAGAGCCGGAAAAGTCGCT
>NZ_JFHO01000245.1:0-1155 GCF_000724705.2 Acidiphilium sp. JA12-A1 | reverse complement strand
GATAACCATCTCCTGTTTGCCCCTAAACCCTCGGCACCGGCGCGCGGATCAGGCGGCTACCGGCTGACGCCGATACGCTTCACCACGCGCCATCATGGCCCAGATGATCCGGGCCATCTTGTTGGCCAGAGCGATCGCCGCGACCTTGCGCGGCTTCCGCTCCAGCAATTGCAACAGCCAAGCGGTCGCTGATTTGCTGCCTGGTTTAGCGAAGCGGATCACCGCCATCGCCCCGACCACGAGCAACTGCCGCAACCTCTCATTGCCTGCCTTACTTATCTTTCCCATACGATGCTTGCCGCCGGTGGAATGCTCTCGCGGAGTCAGCCCGAGCCACGCTGCAAAATGCCGCCCGGTCTCAAAATTCGCGGGGTTCACATTGAGCGCCATGGTGATCGCGGTGATTGCCCCAACGCCGGGAATCGCGGCGAGGAGCTTGCTGACCGCGTTGGCCTTGTGCTGTTCGAGCAGCTGTCTCTCCAGTGCGTCGATCTTTGCATCGAGATCCGTCACATGCTGACCCATTTGCTCAAACATCGCCTTTGCAATTGCTGGAATCGCTTCCTCGGCAGACAGGAGAACAAGCAATGCTGAGACGTTCGCGCAGCCCTTGGCGGCAACGATGCCAAATTCCGCCGCGTGCCCCCGCAACGCGTTGATCGCCTGGGTTCGTTGATTCACCAAGAGTTCCCGGTGCTTCACGATGATTGCTGCCGCTTGCTCATCCACCGATTTGACCGGAACCGTGCGCATGGTCGGGCGGGATGCTGCCTCACTGATCGCTTCTGCGTCGTTGCGATCATTTTTACTCCGCTTCACGAAGGGCTTCACATATTGCGGTGGGATCAACCTGACCCGGTGGCCCATACCGCCCAACACCCGCCCCCAGTGGTGCGAGCCTGCGCAAGCTTCAAGAACCACCTCCGTCGGAGCCAATTTGACGAAGAACGGTTCAACCTGAGCCCGCCTGATCTCGCGCCGCAGTAACGGGCGCTCCTGGTCATCGACCCCATGGATCGTAAAAACATGCTTGGACGTGTCTATAGAAATCCGCTTAAATTCCATTGGGCGGCCCTTTCATTAGGTTCGTTGTTCGACCCTATTGGCACATTGGATGCCGTTGGGCCGTCCACCCCAACAGAAATCAACGCCAAT
>NZ_JFHO01000246.1:0-1079 GCF_000724705.2 Acidiphilium sp. JA12-A1 | reverse complement strand
AGTCTGGGCCGTGTCTCAGTCCCAGTGTGGCTGATCATCCTCTCAGACCAGCTACTGATCGCAGGCTTGGTAGGCCTTTACCCACCAACTACCTAATCAGACGCAGGCTCCTCCTTAGGCGACTTTCGCCTTTGCCCCTCAGGGATCATGCGGTATTAGCCGTAGTTTCCCACGGTTGTCCCCCACCCAACGGATAGATTCCTACGCGTTACTCACCCGTCCGCCACTGACAGGTTGCCCTGCCCGTGCGACTTGCATGTGTTAAGCATGCCGCCAGCGTTCGCTCTGAGCCAGGATCAAACTCTCAAGTTCATCCCATGCAGCCAGCCTCAGCCAACCACACAAAACGAACGGACCCTTCTCATTATCCCTGCCCAAGACCTCGCAGCCCCAGACAGAACTCGAAACATCTGTCACATTCACAGAATGAATACATCAGACAGCGTTCAAATCAGCCCCTAAAGACCAGATAATCATCCAGATCACATAAACCCAGATCACCAGCCAACCCTCAAGAACCACCACCAAAACCCAGACCTAAGCCTAAGCCTCAGCTCCAACCACCAGACCCTCAAGCCCAGCAGCCAAACGCCACCAACGTATCCCTTCCTAGCCTATTCACAATCCTCAAAGAACAAAACGACGGAACTTCCGTCCCGCCGAACATCACCCCGTCGGCACATTCATCCAGCGCCGCCGTCGATGTGACTGATCTATTACACCCCAACCGGACCGTCAACCCCTCTCCGCGCACCAAATGCGATACCAGGAAACAAATTTCTTAATCCCGTGATTCAGATTGGTTTTCGGCGCAAATCCGGTCAACTCGGCGAGAGCCGAAAGGTCGGCGCATGTCTCGACAGGATCAGCCGGCGGGCGCGATGCGTCGACGATCACAGCTTTTCGTCCCAGTTCCTCCTCGAGCAGCTGCACAAGGTCACGAACGAATTCAGCCCGATGATTCCCGATGTTGAAGATCCGATGCGCGCCAACCTCTGCGGGCGCATGCTCGATCACACCCATCACACCTTCGACAATATCGTCTATGTAGGTGAAATCGCGCTTTAGCGTCCCGGCCT
>NZ_JFHO01000247.1:0-1211 GCF_000724705.2 Acidiphilium sp. JA12-A1 | reverse complement strand
AACCAGGTGAACCACTCATTGCCGATCTGCGTGCAAAACCCGTTCTTTGCGGCATGCCGTGCACCGGTGTCGTCCACACTGACCCAGGAAGATGTTTCCAGTCCCGCACGCAGAACATCCTGAGCTTCAGCGATGAACGCCTCATGGTTCTCGTTCAACAGGCGAACCAACTGCCGCTTCGAGATCGAAATCCCCAGCGATCGCAACAAGGCGAGCAACCGCGGCATCGTCGATTGACCCTGATGATATTGCACCAGCACGAAGCGGCGTAGTTCCGGACCGAAATGGCCTGCGGTTCCTTGAGGCAATGGTGCCAGGATCGTCCGGCCATCCGGCGTTATCCAGCGCTCTCGCAGGTAACGGGTCGCCGTCGCCGAAATCACGAGGTCCTGGACCAGAAAAGGTTCATGACCTTTGAAAACAGCTCCTGGCGGGACCTCAATCCCGATCACCTTTTCTTCGACTTTGACCCGGGGTGAGACCTTGCCCCGAACGGGACGCTTCTCCTGCTTCTGGGGCTTCGGCGGCGCTGTTCCTTTTTCCATGCCACTCGGTTTGATATGCGGGCGACCCTTCAGACCCTTCAGTCGCGCATTCTCTTCGCGCAATTCGGCCCGAAGTAACGGATCGCCCCGCGCTGTAGCATAAGCGGACAAAGTGGGAACATCAGGCTGCGTGGGTGGTCGTGTCGGGGATTGGCCGGAGCGGCCGCAATCCGGCATGGTTTTCCGTCGATTTCTGATTGGCGCTCCAGATGTAGTCGCCGGTCAGGTTCACATGCTCCCAGCCGATCGGCGAGAGATGTCTGAGGAGGGTTCCGGGCACATCCTCGACCTGGCGTAGGGCCTGTATGGCTTGCGCGAGATAGCGTGTGTTCCAGAGGATGATGGCGGTGACCAGGAGATTCAGGCCAGAGGCTCGATGTGTCTGGTTCTCGAAGGTCCGGTCGCGGATTTCGCCGAGCCGGTGAATGAAGACGGCGCGGGCCAGGCTGTTGCGGGCCTCGCCCTTGTTGAGTTCATGACTGCTTTCACGGCGCAGGCCCGGATCTTCCAGCCAGTCGAGGGTGAACAGCGTCCGCTCGAGACGGCCGAGTTCGCGCAGTGCCGCGGCAACGGCGTTCTGTCGTGGGTAGGCGGCGAGTTGTCGCAGGATCACCGACGCGGACACCGTGCCGGTGCGGATCGAGGTGGCGATCCTCAGGAGATCGG
>NZ_JFHO01000248.1:0-457 GCF_000724705.2 Acidiphilium sp. JA12-A1 | reverse complement strand
GGTGAGAGCCGATTGTCGACCAACGTGACGAGTTCGCCACGAAATACTTCCGAGAGTGGTGATGGAGTTGCTGCCGGTGAGGATGACCGAACTGGCGGTGACGATGTCGAGACTTGATGCGTTGATATAGCCTGTGCCCGAACCTGAATTGGAGATGGTGCCTGCGTTGGCGTCGAGGCTGAGGCTGCCTGTGGCGGAGACGGCACCGGTGATGTCGAAGCCGCCGGCGCTGGTGTCGGTGAGGCTTGCGCTGGTGGCGGTGAAGGGTCCGGCGATGGTGAGGGGCGCGTTGTCGTCGAGGGTGAGGTTGCCGACGTTGACGCTGCCGAGAGTGGTGATGGAGTTGCTGCCGGTGAGGATGACCGAACTGGCGGTGACGATGTCGAGACTTGATGCGTTGATATAGCCTGTGCCCGAACCCTGAATTGGAGATGGTGCCTGCGTTGGCGTCGAGGCT
>NZ_JFHO01000249.1:0-990 GCF_000724705.2 Acidiphilium sp. JA12-A1 | reverse complement strand
TTGCGACCGATATTACTGATCGTGTACAAGCGGTAAATGGCATTACAGTTGGCTTGAAAGAGCTTGCGGGTAAAAATCTAGAATATAGAATTACAGATATTTTCTCCCATGATTTCGAAAGCGTTCGTCAGGATTTCAATTCATCACTTGAACAATTGGAATCGACAATGGCTGCGATTTCATCGAATATCCAGAGTGTCAGAAGCAGTTCCGGTGAAATTGCCCAGGCATCCGACGATCTTGCACGCCGCACGGAGCAGCAGGCCGCAAGCCTCGAGGAGACCGCGGCTGCATTGAATGAAATTACAACGACTGTGGCGAAGACGGCTGAAAGCGCCTCTGAGGCTCGCGACATTGTTGATATGGCAAAGTCCGACGCAGAACATTCTGCCGTCGTAGTCGCGGAGACCGTGAGTGCGATGGCGGGTATCGAGAACTCATCCAATCAGATCAGCAACATCATCGGCGTCATCGACGAGATCGCGTTTCAGACCAATCTCCTTGCCCTGAATGCCGGGGTAGAGGCCGCACGCGCCGGTGATGCAGGGCGCGGGTTTGCCGTCGTGGCCACTGAGGTTCGCGCCCTGGCGCAACGCTCGGCCGACGCGGCGAAAGAGATAAAGACGCTAATTTCCGCTTCGACTCAACAAGTTGGTACTGGCGTGGCACTGGTCGGCAAGACCGGGAAGGCCCTGCAAGGGATTGCCGAACAGGTTGCCAGGCTGAATGGCATGATCGGCGACATCACAGGATCTACGCGGGAACAGTCGTCCGGACTTAGTCAGGTGAACACAGCGGTCAGCCAGATGGATCAGGTCACGCAACAGAATGCAGCGATGGTTGAGGAAACAACGGCGGCAAGTCACAGCCTGGCGCGCGAGGCCCAGGAGCTGGCCAGGCTTGTCGGTCAGTTCCGCATCGGCAAGGCCTCTCGTGTGCAGCAAGCAGTGAGGCCGGAAATGAACAGGAGGCCGGCGAGATCGTACGCTC
>NZ_JFHO01000250.1:0-901 GCF_000724705.2 Acidiphilium sp. JA12-A1 | reverse complement strand
GGGGCAGACCCGGTTCAGCCATCCGCCTGACCTGTCAGTGCAGGAGATTGAGCGGCGTGATGCCGTGCTGGCAGAGCAACCGGAGATCACCAAAGCCGTGATGGAGGAAGTCGCGAAAGAGCGGGACCGAGGGATGGATATGATGGACTAAGCTGCCCGGAACGGTGCTCAGTAGAAAAATACCTTCACGAAAATGACCGCCGATAAGGCCAAGGCAATCGCCGTCATCCAGATGATGACACGGAGTTTGTCCCTAAGAGACTGAACATCAACTTCCGATTTGGGCCGACGAAATGGAGATGGCCCCTTAGACTTCCGGCCAGAAATCATCAGCCATCATCTGCTCGAAGGACCACGGGCAAGTGGCAGGAAAGGTAGCTTTGGGCAGACCAGTCTCCACATACGCTTCGCCGCGCGCGTCGATGTAAGCGTCGGCAAAAGCCTCTGGCAGCTTTGATTTTAGGCTAGGGTTGTCGGCCAAGTGGCGCGTGATCGCACGCCGCTGGGTGCCGATTGTAACTTCCCATGAAGCCCCGCGCCGGGCGGGCTGGTGCTGCCACTTGAGCAGGTGTGCGAGCAGGACCGTGAGGCGGTTTACAAGTTCGCGCTTCTCGGTTTTGCCCATGCTCTCGATTTCCTCGGCGATGTGTTCAATGTCGGCCTGTGTCAGCTTCCCAGCGCGCAGAAGCCCGGCCTGTTCATTCGCCCAGGCGTAGAAATCTTGGTCGTAGAGATTGGCGCTCATGCTGGCTCCGGGCGTAGTTGAATGACCTCAGCCTTGTAGCGTTCGACGGCCTCGCCGTGGTTGTCGATCTTTCCCCGGAACGCGCCTTCCGGCGTCACGGCGATGATCTTAGTGCGKCCTTTCTTCACCCGATTGATCGCCCCAACCCGCTCAAGG
>NZ_JFHO01000251.1:0-1343 GCF_000724705.2 Acidiphilium sp. JA12-A1 | reverse complement strand
GGCGCCGATAGCCAAATCGACGGCGCTCGCCCGCAAGCACGCGCATGCGTTCGCGAGCCTCCGCATCATCCGGGCGGCGGCTTTGATACCGCACCGTGGTCCGATCCACGCCCAGCGCATCGCAGGCCCGGCGTTGGCTCACCTCGAACAGGCTCTGAAGATGAGCTACCGCCTCCCGCTTATGGCTGGGCGCTAGAATTTTTTTGACGCAATTTCCTTGAGCATGGCGTTGTCCAGCACGGCGTCCGCCAACAGCCGCTTGAGCCGAGCGTTCTCGTCTTCCAGCTGTTTGAGCCGCCTGGCGTCCGAGACTTCCAACCCGCCGAATTTGGCCTTCCACTTGTAAAACGTCGCCGAACTGATCCCGTGTCGACGGCAGACCTCCGCCGTCGACATCCCCGACTCCTGCTCTTTGAGGATGCCGATGATCTGTTCCTCGCTAAACCGACTGCTCTTCATCTCGTCCGTCTCCCTGATGGGGCGGACTCTACTCATTCCTGGAGGAAATCCACGGGCTCAGACCATCCTCCGTGATCGGATAGGCGGCGACACCACTCACGCAACCAGGCCCGTGGCACCATCGAGCACACCCGCCGGGATGATCGCAGCCACACCGGTCCAGCGACCATGGGTCTCCAGTTCCCGAGAGCCGGACCGAAAAAGATAGTTGAGCGATTTTATCGGGTTGTGATTCAGTTCGCTTTCGAAGACATGACCGGCCCCCACTAGACCAGATGTTCGCCTGAGATTGGGGTGACCCGTCTCGCAGTATGCAGGTTTCCGAGGGTTGCGCCGGGAGGTCCGGTGCCGAGCCTCAATGCATAGGAGACGGGTCATGGGAAAGCATATCACTTTTATCGGGCTGGACGTGCACAAGGAGACGATCACGGTCGCGCTGGCGGAATCTGGCGGCCGCGATGACGTGCGCGAGTATGGCCGGATCGCGAACACCCCGGAGGCGCTGACGAGGGTGGTGACGAAGTTGCAGCGCGTGGGCGGGGAACTGCGATTTTGCTATGAAGCGGGTCCATGTGGCTACGGGATCCAGCGACAGCTGACGGCGGCCGGGCATGACTGCGTGGTGGTGGCGCCGTCGCTGATCCCTCGCAAGGCCGGGGGAACGGATCAAGACGGATCGTCGGGATGCGGTGAACCTGGCCAGGCTGCATCGGGCGGGGGAATTGACGGCGGTCTGGGTGCCGGATCCGGCGCATGAAGCGATCCGTGACCTGGTCCGGACTCGATTGATGGCGGTGCGAGCACTACGGCAGGCGCGCCAGCAGCTGTCCGGCTTCCTGCTGCGTCATGGGCGACACTACAGTCGTCAAGCCTGGACGTTGATG
>NZ_JFHO01000252.1:0-674 GCF_000724705.2 Acidiphilium sp. JA12-A1 | reverse complement strand
CCAGACGAGGTCAACACGCCTGCGAAGCAGATCTATTTTGCTCTCCAGACGGCCTATATCGGAACGGACGAAGAACGCCAATCCGCGCTAGTCCGTGCCCGCGAACTGATAGAGCAGTTCAAGGAAGCGACAACTTCGGCGCTCGCCCGCGAGATCCTCGACCGAGCGCTGGAATGTGCAAAATCGGATGATTGTTATGAAGCCCTTAAGCTTTCGCGGCGAATTATGCGCCACGAAGCAGCCGTTCTGCAGTCATGTCAGTGATCAAAAGGATCGTAAATGTCTCATTCAGCAAAGGCCTTCAAAGCCTATGAATCCGCCAATCAACTGCGAGGTCAGCGTGAGCAGGATGCCGAAGTGTTCCGCACTGTCAGTTCTATGCTCCGTGCGGCCGACGATGATCTGAGTCGTACACGAGCACTGGCAACTGCCCGCAGGCTCTGGCAGACGATTCTCGCTACAAATCTCGATCCACTCAATCCGTTGCCGGCACCACTTCGGGCGCAGATCGTTTCTGTTGCGAATAACATTCTTCAGCAGACAAATGATCAAAGTCCCGACCTTGAAGTGATCGCGATAATCGGCGACAATTTTGCCGATGGACTTAGCGGGCGAGCATAGATCTCGGAGACATTTGATGTCGTCTACTCTATCGCCAAATATTGCTACTCTCT
>NZ_JFHO01000253.1:0-1065 GCF_000724705.2 Acidiphilium sp. JA12-A1 | reverse complement strand
GGAGCGGCTGATAGCCGCTGCCGTCGCCCAGAAGGCCGCTGAGGCCGCTCAGAGGGCGGCGGAGAGGGAGAAAGCGAAAGAGACCCGCCCCGGTGACGGCAAGAAGTCCCACCATCTCGCCAGCACGGCGCCAGCAGATGGAGTCGTTCATCGAGMMAATGCGGCGGACCGAGCTTCAGAAGCTGCATCGGACAAATGCTGGATGCGAACCGAAAAGAGACCGGGAAATGCAGACGTCGSSTTGGAGTGGGCGGTAACGGGCAGGGAGAATGACGAAAGAGGCACTTACCAAAGCCGAARACTGGGAGTCCGTGAGGAAAGGCGAGTTGGATGAGGCCGCCAAGAACCTCAAGGAAATTCGCGATAACTCGCCATTCCGGGCATGGCTGCACGACCGGAAAATCTGGCGTTCTGATCTACTGGCGGAAGCTGAAACGGCAGTGAACACAGCGAAGCAAAATCACGATCACGCCTGCTATTTGACGGGCAACGCCAGAGCAGACTTGGCCAAGCAGGCGACGCCGGAAACGCTGGCGGAGAGGGAGAAGGCGATCGAGGATCAGCAGGATCTCGAACGCGACAAGGTGGCTGAGATCGAGGCGATGCGGCAGGCGCTGCACAGCCCGGAATGGCTGGATGAGGCCGAGCGGCAGGTCAATCACATGCTGGACGTGCAGGAGATCGTGAGTGCCGGGCAGCTTGAACAGAGTTGGGGACAGACCCGGTTCAGCCATCCGCCGGGCCTGTCAGCGCAGGAGATCGAGCGGCGTGATGCGGTGCTCGCCGAGCAGCCAGAGATCACCAAGGCGGTGATGGAAAAAGTCGCGCAAGAGAAGGATCGCGGGTTGGAGATGGACCTCTAGGCTTGCTCGCGGAGGTCCAGACGCGTCTCGATCCGCTCGATCCGCGCTGCGAGACGATCCGCACGATCGGCCATGATGGCGTAATGGCTCATCTCGGTGGCCGCGAGATTCCCCACGGCGGTCTCCAAGGCGGTCAGGCGTAGCTTCACCTCGCGCATGTCCTCCGCCAGCCGGTCGATCTTCTCGTCGAGCCGCCGCAGAT
>NZ_JFHO01000254.1:0-760 GCF_000724705.2 Acidiphilium sp. JA12-A1 | reverse complement strand
TGCTGGGCAGCTGAGCCTGCATCAGCTCAAGGTCATGTCGGCGATCGAGCATTGCCGCACCGCCGCCCTGGGCGGTCATGTCGAAGCCTGCGAAGACTGCGGCCATCGGCGGATCGCTTATAACAGCTGCCGCAACCGGCACTGCCCCAAGTGCCAGGGTGCCGCCGCACGCTCCTGGCTCACCGCGCGCAAGGCCGACCTGCTGCCGGTCGGATATTTCCATGTCGTCTTCACCGTGCCGGCCGCGATCGCCGACATCGCCTTCCACAACAAGGCTGCCGTCTATGACCTGCTGTTCCACGCCGCGGCCAAGACGATGCTGACGATCGCCGCCGATCCCCGGCATCTGGGCGCACGGATCGGCATCACCGCCGTGCTCCATACATGGGGGTCGGCACTGACCCACCACCCACACGTGCACATGATCGTGCCGGGCGGCGGCATCTCGCTCGACGGTGAGCGCTGGGTCTCCACGCGGCCGGCCTTCCTCGTGCCGGTGCGCGTCCTGGGCAAGTTGTTCCGCCGCCTGTTCGTCACCGGCCTGCTCGCGCTCTTTGATGCCGGCAAGCTCGCCTTCTTCGGCGGCCTCGCACCACTCACAGACCGACGAGCCTTTCTGCGCCACCTCTCGCCGGTCCGCCACAAACGCTGGGTCGTCTACGCCAAGCCGCCCTTCGGTGGCTCCGAAGCAGTGCTCGCCTATCTCTCGCGCTATACCCATCGCGTCGCCATCTCGAACCGCGGCTGCTCGCCTTCAACG
>NZ_JFHO01000255.1:0-1023 GCF_000724705.2 Acidiphilium sp. JA12-A1 | reverse complement strand
GGCGATTTGTGCGTCGAGTTGATCCGGCATTTCTGCCTCCTTGTTGGCGTCAAAACATGCCAACGTATCCGATATTGACGACCATGACCAAGCGGTGAGACACTTCCGAGCAAGTGAGGAAGTGCGCACTTTAGCATTGCCTGCGGCAATGCGTGCGGACCTCGCCGGTCAGGCAACAGAAGGCGGTCGTTGGCACGTGGCGTCATACCATCTCTCAGCGAAGGCGGTCAGCCGTTCGACCGGGCGTAGCGCGGTCGGTGCTGCCGCCTATCGGAGCGGTGAGCGCCTGACCAACGAGCGCGACGGTGTGACGCACGACTACACGCGGAAGGGCGGCGTGTTGTCGTCGTTCATCGTCGCGCCTGCCGGTGCCGAAGCATGGGCTTCGGACCGGTCCGGGCTGTGGAACCGGGCGGAGGCCGCGGAGGCCCGGAAGGACGCCAAGGTGGCGCGGGAATACGAGCTTGCCCTGCCGGCGGAGCTTTCCGCTCCCGAGCGGGAAGCTCTGGCCCGGCAGTTCGCTGAGGCCGTGGTGGAGCGGTTCGGGGTGGTGGCGGACGTGGCGTTGCACGCGCCGCACCGTGAGGGCGACCAGCGGAACTGGCACGCTCACATCCTGACCACCACACGGGCGGCGAACGAGAACGGGCTGGGGGCCAAGACGCGGGTTCTGGACAGCCCCAAGACCTCGGGGGTCGAGATCGAGGCGCTGCGGGAGCTATGGGCGAAGCAGGTGAATGCGGCCCTGGAGCGGGCACGGGAGACGGTGCGGGTGGATCACCGCAGCTTCGCCAGGCGGGACGCCGAACGCGGGTTCGACCCTCGTGACCGGATCAGGCCGCCCGGGTGTTCACCTTGGCCCTGCCGCCACGGCGATCGAGCGGCGGGCAGCTCGTGAGCGGGTGCGGAGCCTGTCGGATGATGCCGGTCGGATGGCGCAGAACCGTGCCAAGCAGTTGCGGGGCGCCAGTCGCCGGGACGCGATGCGAGAGGAGCGGAGCGAGCGTCACCTTGAGGTCGCTC
>NZ_JFHO01000256.1:0-667 GCF_000724705.2 Acidiphilium sp. JA12-A1 | reverse complement strand
CAGGTAGATCGCGAGAGCCACGAGGTTGAGGCTGAATGGTGTGCCGGTCTCCATGCCTTCCGGGACGGCTGCCAGCGTGGTCGCCCACAGCACGGACAATGGCCGGCATAGCGTTCGACGCGGGTGACGACCGGCTTGATCGGCGGCAGATCGATCTTGTCGTAGCGCTGCGCGAGGCGCTGATCCGCGTCAGTCAGCCCGGCACGGCAGTGCTGGCAATGCGCCGCCTTCGCGATCACCGTCTGATCGGGGTTCTCGGCAAGCAAGCGACCGCCACCCTCACGGCCGAGACTGCCTTTGCGGGGCCCTTGCGCGGTACTTTTCTCGGGCCGGTTTGGCTTCTGCCCGCGCGATGGCGGCAGGCTCGAATTGTCCGGCCGCTTCGGCGGTTCGTTTAGCCGCGCCTCCAACTCCGCAATCCGGCGTTCCGCATCCGAAAGCCGGATTGCCAGTTCCGCGTTCCTGCGCTCGGATGATTGCAACGCGTCCCATAGCGCGCGGATCAGCGCGTCTTTCTCAGCGTGCGATAGGAGAGACAGGTCAGGAAGCTCGTTCACGCCTCCCGTCGAATCGTATCCGCCGTGGTCACGTCAATTCACAATCGATTCAACTTATCGACGGACCAGGATGAGCAGATACCGACGCTCGACAAGATCGATCTGCCGCC
>NZ_JFHO01000257.1:0-839 GCF_000724705.2 Acidiphilium sp. JA12-A1 | reverse complement strand
GGGTCAGTGTGGACGACACCGGTGCACGGCATGCCGCAAAGAACGGGTTTTGCACGCAGATCGGCAATGAGTGGTTCACCTGGTTCCGCACGCGGTCCTCGAAGAACCGGATGAACTTTCTTGATCTGCTCCGTGCCGGGCATACCGATTACGTGCTCAATGACGCGGCCTACACCTACATGCGCGATCATGGTCTTCCCGCCGCGACGATCGCCCTTCTGGCGGCGAGCCCACAGACTCGGTTCGCTGATCAGCCGGCGTGGACGGCTTTTCTCGAGCGGCTCGGCTTCACCGCATTGGCGGTCACGCCTAACCCAGTGCGGGTTGCCACAGAAGCGGCGCTATGGGGCAGCGTTCAGGCGCATGAATTTCTGTGCGATGCCGTTATTCTGAGCGACGACGCCGGACAATTCAATATCGGCCGGCACGCGTTGTGCTGGGTCCACGCGGAACGGCTGGTGCATAAACTGGACACGTTCAACGACCAGCATCGCGCCGCTCAAACGCGGGTTCGTGGCCTGATCTGGGATTTTTACGCGGACCTCAAAGCGTACCAGCAAAAACCGGGCAAGCGGCAGGCTCGGGCGTTACGGACCCGCTTCGACCGTATCTTCCTCTGCCGCACCGGCTTCGTGACGCTGGACCGTCTGCTGGCGCGGCTGCACGCCAACAAGGCCGAACTACTGATGGTGCTGGAACGGCCGGAAATCCCGCTCCACACCAATGGTTCGGAAAACGACATCCGCGGTCACGTCACGCGGCGGAAGATCAGCGCCGGAACCCGGAGTGAGACCGGCCGGGATTGCCGCGACGCGTTCCTGAGCCTCGCCAAGACCTGT
>NZ_JFHO01000258.1:0-725 GCF_000724705.2 Acidiphilium sp. JA12-A1 | reverse complement strand
ATTCATCGTGAGTTGATGACGGCTGCGGCGAGGTGGATCATTGCCTGGAAGCTCTGGTCTGTTTTTGCAGGCGCGCAGGGCGATGCGTTTTGAACTCCTTGAGCTTGCAGAAGAAATTCTCGATCAGATGACGCCATTTGTAGGTTTTCGTGGTCGATTTTTCAGCTTCAGTGCCCGGGCCGGGTGCTGGGAAATGACGATCCTGGCGCCTCTTTCGTTGAGTTCTGCGACCAGAGCGTTGCTGTCGAATGCCTTGTCTGCGATCAATCCACCGAATTCGACGTTGTCGATCAGTGGCGGGACCTCGATGCTGTCATAGCGATTGCCCGGCATGAGACGAAAGCGCACAAGGTTGCCCAAGGCATCCGTCAGCGCCAGAATTTTGGTTGTCATGCCACCTTTGGAACGGCCTATGGCCTGGCTTTGAGTCCCCCTTTTGCGCCCTGGCCGTGACGGTGGACCTTGACGATCGTGCCGTCGACCATGGCGTATTCCATATCGGGTTCATCAGATACCGCGTCGAAAATCCGTTTGAAAACATCAGCGCGACGCCAGTCGTTGAACCGGCGGTAGGCCGTGCTCCAGTTGCCAAACATCGAAGGCAGATCACGCCACGGACTGCCAGTACGGACAATCCAAAGCACCGCTTCCAGAAACAGCCGATTGTCCCGGCCGCTGCGGCCAGGGTCACTCGCCTTGCCAAGACAATGCGGTTCTATCCTCGC
>NZ_JFHO01000259.1:0-664 GCF_000724705.2 Acidiphilium sp. JA12-A1 | reverse complement strand
GATGCTGCCGAGAGTGGTGATGGAGTTGCTGCCGGTGAGGGCGACGAGGCTTGCGACGGCATCGAGTGTTGTGGCGTTGACGTAGCCGGAGCCGGCATTGGCGATGGTGCCTGCGTTGGCATCGAGGCTGAGGGTCGTGGCGTCGAGATTGGCGTTGATGCGGATGTCCGAGGCGGCGAGGCTTGCGTCGGTGGCGTTGAAGGACCCGGCGATGGTGAGGGGTGCGCTGTCGTCGAGGGTGAAGCTGCCGGCGCTGATGCTGCCGAGAGTGGTGATGGAGTTGCTGCCGGTCAGGGCGACGAGGCTTGCGGTGGCATCGAGGTTCGAGGCGGTGACGTAGCCGGTGACGGAGCCGGCATTGGTGATGGTGCCTCCGTTGGCGTCGAGGCTGAGGGTCGTGGCGTCGAGATTGGCGTTGATGCGGATGTCCGAGGCGGCGAGGCTTGCGTCGGTGGCGTTGAAGGAACCCGCGATGGTGAGGGGGGCGTTGTCGTCGAGGGTGAAGCTGCCGGCGCTGATGCTGCCGAGAGTGGTGATGGAGTTGCTGCCGGTCAGGGCGACGAGGCTTGCGGTGGCATCGAGGTTCGAGGCGGTGACGTAGCCGGTGACGGAGCCGGCATTGGTGATGGTGCCTCCGCTGGCATCGAGGCTGAGGGTCGTGGCG
>NZ_JFHO01000260.1:0-561 GCF_000724705.2 Acidiphilium sp. JA12-A1 | reverse complement strand
CCGGTGAACAGCTGATCCGCCGAACCAGTGAGCGGATGCGCCGTGCGCAGGATGGACGGCACGAAGGCGCGGATCAGTGGCGATGCGTGCCGCCGGCGGGCGGAACGCAGCTGCGCAGGGCAAGGCGAACCAGCCGGTTGGCGACGGCCGGCAACCCGGCGCGCTCGGCATCCTGCGCCAGCGAAATCAGGCGGTCGACAAGAATGAGCGGGCTGACGATCGGCTCGTGATGGTCGGCGATTTTCGCCGGGGCGAACTGGGTCATCGCGGGTTTCCTTCTCAGGAGTGTCCTTCAGGAACAGCCGTTTTTGGCTGCGCCCGAACATGACCCGCTCCAGATTACAATCCGGTAAACAAATTCGACCCGGAAAGGAAAATTATCTTTCGTTCTCGTCACTGTCGCGCTCGACCTCGATATCGGCATCGATCGCATCGTCGTCCTCGAGATCATCGGCATCCGTCAGGATATCGTCGTCGCCGGTATCCTCCACGTCGTCCGTGTCGACGTCGTCCTCGGTGGTCTGCGCCTTGGCCGGCTTCTTGGCGTCGTCGGGCTTTGGT
>NZ_JFHO01000261.1:0-570 GCF_000724705.2 Acidiphilium sp. JA12-A1 | reverse complement strand
CGCCTGTGGCCCCCATCGCGCCGGTGGCGCCCGTGGCACCCGTCGCGCCGGTGGCACCCATCGCGCCCGTGGCACCTGTGGCACCCGTGGCACCCGTTGCGCCGGTGGCTCCGGTTGCGCCGGTGGCGCCCGTGGCACCCATCGCGCCGGTGGCACCCGTTGCGCCGGTGGCGCCTGTGGCACCCGTCGCGCCGGTGGCACCCGTCGCGCCTGTGGCACCCGTGGCACCCGTGGCACCTGTGGCTCCGGTTGCGCCCGTGGCACCCATCGCGCCCGTTGCGCCTGTGGCACCCGTGGCGCCCGTGGCACCCGTCGCGCCCGTGGCACCCRTCGCGCCTGTGGCACCCATCGCGCCCGTGGCGCCGGTGGCTCCGGTTGCGCCGGTGGCACCCGTCGCGCCCGTGGCACCCATCGCGCCCGTGGCGCCGGTGGCACCCATCGCGCCCGTCGCGCCGGTGGCACCCGTGGCGCCGGTGGCACCTGTCGCACCCGTGGCACCCGTAGCACCCGTCGCACCCGTGGCACCCGTCGCGCCGGTGGCACCCGTCGCGCCGGTGGCTCCGGTGGCTC
>NZ_JFHO01000262.1:0-666 GCF_000724705.2 Acidiphilium sp. JA12-A1 | reverse complement strand
ACGATTGCGCCGACGATACGGCAAGGTTCGTGATCATCTCTTCACCTTCCTCGACACCCCGGATATCGCCGCGGACACAACGGCTCCGAGCGCGAACTCCGGCCTACCGCGACATATCGCAAGGTCACCGGAGGTTTCCGATCCAACTGGGGCGCCGATTTCTTCGCCAACGTCCGATCCGTCGTCGGGACCGCCGCGCGGCACGGCCTTGATGCCTACACCGCTATCAAAAACGCCGTCACCGGAGCATCACTGCCCATCGCCCCCTACCGGGTTGAGCAGATACCAAAAATAAATGTCTTCCAAAATAAAAATGAAAAAGGCCAAATTTTAATTGCTTTATAAAATAAAAAATTGATAAATTTCTTTCTTCTTTTAACCACAACCCGTTATAAGCAAGCCCCCAAAAATATTCATGGCTAAGAGCTCTCCGCGCCAACATTCTTTCTAAAAAGAAAAAGATTTATTTTTATATATAAATCGATACATTCTAGCTAACTCATCATGAACATCAATATATTTCTGTGTTTCTTCATTTTTTCCAACAGTGCTATGCGAGTCATGAACACCAAAATGAAGGTGTATATTATCAATATATGCAAAATTAAAGCCATGTTTTGCAGCTTCAATAGAAAATAATCTATCTTCACCAATTCTGAAATTACG
>NZ_JFHO01000263.1:0-396 GCF_000724705.2 Acidiphilium sp. JA12-A1 | reverse complement strand
TGGCACCTGTGGCACCCGTCGCGCCCGTGGCGCCCGTSGCRCCCGTGGCRCCCGTSGCACCCRTCGCGCCCGTGGCACCCGTCGCGCCGGTGGCTCCGGTGGCACCCATCGCGCCGGTGGCACCCGTTGCGCCGGTGGCGCCTGTGGCACCCGTCGCGCCGGTGGCACCCGTGGCACCCGTCGCGCCGGTGGCACCCGTCGCACCCGTGGCGCCCGTGGCACCCGTTGCGCCGGTGGCACCCGTCGCGCCCGTGGCACCCGTGGCACCCGTCGCGCCGGTGGCACCCATCGCGCCCGTGGCACCTGTGGCACCCGTCGCGCCCGTGGCACCCGTCGCGCCCGTGGCACCCGTCGCGCCCGCGGCACCCCTCGCGCCCGTGGCACCCGTCGCGCCCG
>NZ_JFHO01000264.1:0-329 GCF_000724705.2 Acidiphilium sp. JA12-A1 | reverse complement strand
ACGGGCGCGATGGGTGCCACGGGTGCCACCGGCGCGACGGGTGCCACGGGTGCGACAGGCGCCACGGGCGCCACGGGTGCCACCGGCGCGACGGGTGCCACCGGCGCGACGGGTGCCACGGGCGCAACGGGTGCCACGGGTGCCACAGGTGCCACGGGTGCCACAGGTGCCACGGGCGCAACGGGTGCCACCGGCGCGACGGGTGCCACGGGCGCAACGGGTGCGACGGGTGGAAATCCCTGCTTCGCAGAGGGGACGCGGATTGCGACTGTGCGGGGTGACGTGCCGGTAGAGGAGTTGGTCGCAGGCGATGTGGTCGTGCTGCACGA
>NZ_JFHO01000265.1:0-583 GCF_000724705.2 Acidiphilium sp. JA12-A1 | reverse complement strand
CACCGGTGATCGCCTCGATCCCCGCGAGAACCGCGCCGTGATCCTCGTGCTCGGCGCGCATGACCTGGATTGCGGCACGCGCCATCTCGCCGCCCCCCTGGGCGAGCAGCGGAAACAGCACGACCTCCTCGCGCTGCTGATGCAGGCGCAGTTCGGCGATCATGCGCGACAATGTTTCCGCAAGGCCATAGGCGGCATACGACATTCGTCACCGGTCCCGCGCGAGCGGGTGAAAAGGGAACATCGTGCGCTTCGGCCGGGCTTCATTGTCCCGGAAGCAAGTCGATGGCTGCCCCCGCAACTGTCAGCGGCGAGCCGGTGGTCCGTCCGCCCGCAAGGGCGAGCCACTGAACCGGGAGCGGTTCGGGAAGGCAGGGCCACCAGCGTCGAGCCGCGAGCCAGGAGACCTGCCGGTGTCGCACCAACCTTGCTGCCGGGCGGGGTGCACCGGAAGCCGGAGCCGACCCATGACTGCACGCATCAGCGGCAGCGCCTGCCGCGCGCGTCCTCTCGTTTCCCCCTCATCGCGCCGTTCGCGGTCCCACGCCCGCCGGGGAGGCCGCGCATGAGCATCGCGACCAGT
>NZ_JFHO01000266.1:0-622 GCF_000724705.2 Acidiphilium sp. JA12-A1 | reverse complement strand
TTCGACGCCGGCGGTTTCGCAGGCCGAGCGCAGGGCGGCCTCGGCCTTGTCCCACACCTCGAGACCCGGAGCGCGGGGTCGGGCGGTCGGCGAATTTCACCGCGAATTCGGGGAAGCCGAAATCGGCGTAGACGCGGCGGAGCATCTCGACGAAGCGGACGGTTTCATCGGCGATCTGGTCTTCGGTGCAGAAGATATGGGCGTCGTCCTGGGCGAAGGCGCGGACGCGCATGATGCCGTGCAGCGCGCCGGAGGGCTCGTAGCGGTGGCAGGCGCCGAACTCGGCCATGCGCAGCGGCAGCTCGCGGTAGGAGCGCAGGCCGTGATTGAAGATCTGCACGTGGCAGGGGCAGTTCATCGGCTTGACGGCGAGGACCTTGTCCTCGTCCTCGACCTCGGCGATGAACATGTGGCTGCGGTAATTGTCCCAGTGGCCGGAGGCTTCCCAGAGCTTGCGGTCGAGCAGCTGCGGGGTGCGGACCTCGATATAGCCGAATTCCTCCTGGCGGCGGCGCATATAGGCCTCCACCGTGCGGTAGAGGCGCCAGCCCTTCTCGTGCCAGAACACGCTGCCGACGGCTTCCTCCTGCATGTGGAAGAGGTCCATCTGCCGGCCGATCTT
>NZ_JFHO01000267.1:0-728 GCF_000724705.2 Acidiphilium sp. JA12-A1 | reverse complement strand
TTTGGAAAGACTGAACACACAGCTGATCAGCGACGGATGGGGATTCCGACGCACTTCGATCAGCTCCAGGGGCTGCTCAAGAATCTGGCGCGCGATGTCGGCGATTCTGACGCCTCGTTATTGAGCAGCAGATTAAGAAATACATTATGGACGCAGTGCAGCGGGCGAACATTGATATTCCTCCGCTCGGACTTGTGCTTCCGACTTCAAAACTTGTTTGGATCTTCTTCCGGCAGGGGCAAAACTTCTACTGTTACGGACAGGGCTTTCCAGGTGATCTCGCTGCAACCTATTCATATTGGAAGGTTTCCGGGACCGAGCTTGGCGACTTCCGCAAGGAATATAGCGTCTACAAGGCATGGGCCTATTATCGGGACATTGCGACCCCCGCCATCACCGCGCAGAATGCCAACTACACGGTAGTAGGGAACTTTTTCGGTAATGGTCTGCAATTTGAGTAGCTGCTCATCCCCGCCGGGAGGCGTGTTGAATCAATTGTGAATTGACGTGACCACGTCGGATGCCTTCGCGGGCCTGCCGACGCCAGCCCCAGATCTGCTGCGGACAAAGCGCCCAGCGCCGCGCAACCTCCGTCACCGTCGCTCCCCCACGAAGCGTCTCGGCAACAATCCGCGCCTTCTCCGCGTCCGACCACCRCCGTCGCCGGCCCGGACCAGTCAAAACCTCAATCCGCCGAAACCCCGCTGCCTTCGCGTCGTCGTTAATTA
>NZ_JFHO01000268.1:0-745 GCF_000724705.2 Acidiphilium sp. JA12-A1 | reverse complement strand
CACAGCACCTCGACGGCGTGGCGCACGACGTTTCAGCACGCCGCCGCGCGTTCATGCCGACCGAGATCAGCTCGTTGAGGAAGTTGACGTTCACAGCCACCCGAACCGGCTCGCCGGCGGCGAGGCGCTGGAAGTCCACATGCTCGGGCTGGTCGCATTCGCGCAGCATTGCCGCTGTATTGTCGCCAAAGTAGAAGGTGTGCGGCGCACAGTAAAGAAATCGCACCCGCGGCGAATTGACCGTGCGGATGATGTCCACTGCCGGCTGAAGGGTTTCCACCCAGTCCTCCGGATGCGGCTCGACATGAAGGTTCATACCTTCCCGCTCGAACACTGGCACAAGTTCCTCCATTGAACGCCACCAGGAGTCTTCGCAGGCCTCGATCATCGAGCCGGTATGGCAACAATAGCAGGCCCCCTTGTCAGGGTGTGGGCCACGGCCGAATTCCGAGTTCATCGTGTCGACTTCCAGTTCGAGGCAGATCTCGATGGCGCGCTTCCAGTGCCGCACCGCGGCCTTGCGCTCGTCCTCGTCATTCGACGCCCAGCGATACATCGGCAGCAGCGAGGCGATCCCCACACCGGCCTCTTTCAGCGCCCGCCTGAAGCCCCGCACCCGTTCCGGAAACACCCGCGGCGCCTTGAACCATTCCAGAAAATCTCCCCGCGGGGAAAGTTCGATCCAGTCGAAGCCGATTTCCTTCACTCTGAAGGGTAGTTCCTCCAGGCCAAGATGACGGTGCAT
>NZ_JFHO01000269.1:0-649 GCF_000724705.2 Acidiphilium sp. JA12-A1 | reverse complement strand
AGACCGCATGGAAACGATCGTTGCGTCGACGGATACGATCCGCTCAGTTTCCTGATGGCGCTCCTCCGCGATGCCGGACTCGCCCCGGTGCTGCTGGATCAGAATATCGCCGCGATCGAGGGCAATATCGGGGCGTTTCCCCGCCGGATCGCGGTTGCGACGGACGAGGCGGCGCAGGCCCGCCGCATTCTGCGCGAGGCCGGCGAGGCATGAGGCTTACCGAAGGCACCTTGCTTGCCGGTCGCATCCGCTACACCCAGGCCGCGACCGGGCACAGAGCCTTGGCGTTCTCGATCAGTTTTTCGGCCTCGAAGCTCGCCTTGCCGATACCGGCATGGATGATGCCCGCCTTCTCGGCGCGGAACTCGACCTGGCCGGACTTGGCCGCGGTGATCGCGCCCTTCACGTCCATCGTCACGGTGCCGAGCTTGGGGTTCGGCATCAGGCCGCGCGGGCCGAGGATCTTGCCGAGCCGGCCGACCAGGGCCATCATGTCCGGCGTCGCGATGCAGCGGTCGAATTCGATCGTGCCGTTCTGCACCAGTTCGGCGAGGTCTTCCGCGCCCACCACGTCGGCACCGGCGGCCTTCGCCTCCTCGGCCTTGGGGCCGCGGGCGAACACGCCGACGCGCAGCGTCTTGCCGGTGCC
>NZ_JFHO01000270.1:0-631 GCF_000724705.2 Acidiphilium sp. JA12-A1 | reverse complement strand
GTTCAGCATCATGATCACGAAGACGAACAGGACCATGATGGCGCCGGCGTAGATGATGACCTCCAGCGCCGCTGSSAAGGGCGCGCCGAGCACGAAGAACACGAGGGCGACGGCGAGCAGCGAGACCGTGAGATAGAGCACCGCTTCAGCGCCTCCAGCGCCGGCCGGGCGATCAGCCGGAAATCCCCGGTATCGCGCGGGATCGGCACATCGCTCAACCGGTTCATCACCCGGTAGAACATATGGGCGGTGAAGCGCTTCACCGCGCCGTCGCCCTCGCGCGAGGCGCGTGTGGCGTTCACCACATCGTAGCCCTCGCGCCATTTCGCGAGCAGCGCCGGAATCACCTCGGGCGGATCCTGCAGGTCGGCGTCGAGCGGAATCGCCACCGCGCCGCGCGCATGGTCGAGTCCCGCGGTCAACGCCGCCTCCTTGCCAAAATTGCGCGACAGGTCGATCACCCGCACCCGCCCGTCGCGCGCGGCGATGCGCTGCAGCGCCGCAAGCGTGGCATCGCGGCTGCCATCGTTCACGCAGACCAGTTCCCAGTCCTCGCCGAGACCATCGAGCACGGCGGCGAGCCGGTCGAACAGCGGGACGACATTCTCGGCCTCGTTGTGAAACGGCACCA
>NZ_JFHO01000271.1:0-1203 GCF_000724705.2 Acidiphilium sp. JA12-A1 | reverse complement strand
CGAAGCGATCGCCGAAGATGACGGCGAACTGAGCCTTTGCCATAGCCCATTCTCGAGGTGGCATCACCCATTCCTTTTTCGGGTCGGTTCAGGATCAGATAGAGGAACTTGGCGGCGGCCTCATCGCTCGGGAAATGGCCGCGCGCGCGGATCGCCCGACGCAGCTTGAAATTCAGGACTTCTATGGCGTTCGTCGTATAAATGATCCGACGGACCTCGCCGGGGAAGGAAAAGAACGGGATGACTTCCTGCCACACCCGACGCCAGCTCTGGCCGATGGCAGGGTATTTCCGGCCCCATGGCCCGGCCTCGAAGGCCACGAGTGCTGCCTCGGCGGCCCTGGCATCGACGGCCCGGTAGATCCTTGAGGGCAGTCTCGACCGCCTTGCGGTCCTTGTAGGACACGAAATCCATGGAGTTCCGGAGCAGATGGACGATGCAGGTCTGCACGATCGTCTCGGGAAAGACGGCAGTGATCGCCTCTGGCCCCCCCTTCAGGCCATCGACCACAGCCAGCAGGATGTCCTCGACGCCGCGGTTCTTCAACTCGTTCATCACCCGCAGCCAGAATTTGGCGCCCTCGTTCTGCTCGATCCACATCTGAGCACGACCTTCGTCCCGTCGGCCATGACGCTCAGCGCGATATGGATCGCCTTGTTGCGGACCACGCCCTCGTCGCGGATCTTCACCCGGATGGCATCGAAGAATACCAGCGGATAGACCGGGTCCAGCGGACGCTGCTGCCAGGATGTCACCTCGTCCAGAACCGCATCGGTGATCGTGCTGATCAGCTCCGCCGAAGCATCCATGCCGTAGATCTCGCGCAGATGTTCCGCGATCTCCCGGGTGCTCATCCCCCGCGCATACATCGAGATGATCTTGTCATCGAAGCCTGGAAACCGGCGCTGGTATTTGGCGATCAACTGCGGATCAAAGCTACCCGCACGGTCTCGCGGGATCGCAATCTCGATCTTCCCCGTGCCGGTCGACACCGACTTGCGGCCATAGCCGTTGCGGCTGTTCTCCGCCTCCGCTTCGTCACTCAGATGGTAATCCATCTCCGCGCTCAAGACCCCGCTCCGCCAGGGCTTTCTTCAGCGCGTTCACCAGGTCCCCAGAATTCAGCGCTGCCGCCGCGTCACCACCAGCCAGAAGCTGGTCCAGCAAATCGCCCGGGATCGCCGGTGCCGTCCGTCGTGCCAT
>NZ_JFHO01000272.1:0-838 GCF_000724705.2 Acidiphilium sp. JA12-A1 | reverse complement strand
CTCCATTCATGCATCGCAGCGAGAAATTCCTTGCTGTAGGTTTAGCCCGCTCCTTATTGCAAATGTGGTCCCACAAATTCTCAGCGTCGTGCTCAGCACACATGTCCCCCCTAAAGATCCGTGCCGTACTTTCTCCTTTCAATTCCCGGGGTGGCCACAACATGCTCCCTCCTGACGTTACAAAGTAGCTCATCAGATGACCATTTCACGACGCGCGGGGGCTGAAGTCTATTGGGTGGTGTGTTCATCTGACTGTCCTTCGAAGGCCGGAGTGATACCCAGGCTAATGCAAATGTCGTTCGCACATTGAACTAAGAAGTCTTTCGAGAACGGATTGTCTCCTGGTGCTTCACCGTGATCAAACAGGAACGTTGCCTTATAGGCGTTGGGATCAGCGTGCTCAGAATTCACTACTTCTCGTAGGACCGCAGTTACGGCCAAGAGATCGTGCCCATGATGTTTTCTGAGAATGGACCGGGCATTTAGGGAGTGATAGAGTTCATCCCTCGCCGCACGCTTTAGCCATGTCATGGCGGCTGGACTACCAAAACTTCGATAAAGCGGCTTGGCATCGCCATATCCACGTAAACTCGCAAGCTCATCATAGGCAAGGCAGGCACATATGGTCAGCTCGTCTTCAAGAAAGTGATCAATTTCAGAAAAGTCCGGAACTCTTAATTGCACTTTCCTATCAATCTCCGCATGCTCTCCGCCGTAAATGGCGGCGTAGATGTGCCTAAGTCCAACGTAGTGATTATTTTCTTCTCTTAGCCAAATTGAGCCGAACGAGAGAAAATCCTCAGTAAGTGCCAACCGTTTCCGAATAATATGTTTCCAG
>NZ_JFHO01000273.1:0-233 GCF_000724705.2 Acidiphilium sp. JA12-A1 | reverse complement strand
GGTGCGACGGGTGCCACGGGCGCGACGGGTGCCACGGGTGCCACGGGTGCCACAGGCGCCACCGGCGCGACGGGTGCCACGGGTGCCACAGGCGCGACGGGTGCCACGGGCGCCACGGGTGCCACAGGCGCMACSGGCGCGATGGGTGCCACGGGCGCAACCGGAGCCACCGGCGCGATGGGTGCCACAGGCGCCACGGGCGCGATGGGTGCCACSGGMGCSACRGGCGCRAC
>NZ_JFHO01000274.1:0-364 GCF_000724705.2 Acidiphilium sp. JA12-A1 | reverse complement strand
CCGGTGGCGCCCGTGGCACCCGTCGCGCCSGTKGCGCCTGTGGCACCCGTCGCGCCGGTGGCACCCGTGGCGCCCGTGGCACCCGTCGCGCCTGTGGCACCCGTGGCACCCGTGGCACCTGTGGCTCCGGTTGCGCCCGTGGCTCCGGTGGCACCCATCGCGCCCGTTGCGCCTGTGGCACCCATCGCGCCGGTGGCTCCGGTTGCGCCGGTGGCGCCCGTCGCGCCGGCGGCTCCGGTGGCTCCGGTTGCGCCCGTGGCTCCGGTGGCACCCATCGCGCCCGTTGCGCCGGTGGCGCCCGTGGCACCCGTCGCGCCCGTGGCACCYGTSGCACCCATCGCGCCCGTGGCACCCGTGGCGCCCG
>NZ_JFHO01000275.1:0-243 GCF_000724705.2 Acidiphilium sp. JA12-A1 | reverse complement strand
GTCATCCTCACCGGCAGCAACTCCATCACCACTCTCGGCAGCGTCAACGTCGGCAACCTCACCCTCGACGACAACGCGCCCCTCACCATCGCCGGACCCTTCACCGCCACCAGCGCAAGCCTCACCGACACCAGCGCCGGCGGCTTCGACATCACCGGAGCCGTCTCCGCCACAGGCAGCCTCAGCCTCGACGCCAACGCAGGCACCATCTCCAATTCGGGTTCGGGCACAGGCTATATCAAC
>NZ_JFHO01000276.1:0-214 GCF_000724705.2 Acidiphilium sp. JA12-A1 | reverse complement strand
CCGGAGCCACCGGCGCGATGGGTGCCACAGGCGCCACGGGTGCCACAGGTGCCACAGGTGCCACGGGCGCGACGGGTGCCACCGGCGCGACGGGTGCCACGGGCGCCACCGGCGCGATGGGTGCCACAGGCGCAACCGGAGCCACCGGCGCGATGGGTGCCACAGGCGCCACCGGTGCCACMGGTGCCACCGGCGCAACGGGCGCCACCGGCGC
>NZ_JFHO01000277.1:0-1323 GCF_000724705.2 Acidiphilium sp. JA12-A1 | reverse complement strand
CAACAACGGCTCCGAGCGCGAACTCCGGCCTACCGCGACATATCGCAAGGTCACCGGAGGGTTCCGATCCAACTGGGGCGCCTATTTCTTCGCCAACGTCCGATCCGTCGTCGGGACCGCCGCGCGGCACGGCCTTGATGCCTACACCGCTATCAAAAACGCCGTCACCGGAGCATCACTGCCCATCCGCCCCCCTACCGGGTTGAGCAGATACAAAAAGTTTTGAATTTCGATTACTATTTGGTAATATACTCTTAGGAATGACAGGAATCGCTGCAATGTATCTGCTCAACCCGGTAGGGGGGCGATGGGCAGTGATGCTCCGGTGACGGCGTTTTTGATAGCGGTGTAGGCATCAAGGCCGTGCCGCGCGGCGGTCCCGACGACGGATCGGACGTTGGCGAAGAAATCGGCGCCCCAGTTGGATCGGAACCCTCCGGTGACCTTGCGATATGTCGCGGTAGGCCGGAGTTCGCGCTCGGAGCCGTTGTTGTCCGCGGCGATATCCGGGTGGTCGAGGAAGGTGAAGAGATGATCACGAACCTTGCCGTATCGTCGGCGCAATCGTCTGCCGTGGTGGTTGATCGGGGCGAGCGCCATGACGGCGTCGAGATCATGGTCGAGGCGCCGCCGCCAGGCGCGTCTTGTAGCGTCCGCGAGCGTGCGATGGCGCCGCGCCAGCACGACGGCGCGGAGCAGCAGGGCCTTCATTCTGGGTGCGAAGATCGTATCACCCGCCTCGATCGCGAATTTGCAGTCCCGGAGTTGGTGGGCGAGGCAAATCTGCCAGTCATCGGCATGACCGCGCTGGGCGCCATAGAGATCGGAGATCCAGATAGCGGGGCGATGGCCGTCCATTACCTCCGCGACGACGTTGGCGCCCCGGCTTGGCCGGATCACATGGATGACGACTTCGTCGTTCTGAAATACCCAGTTCCAGTGGGTCCGGCCGTTGATCCGCACCGAGGTTTCGTCGGAGCAGACGACCCGCGCGCGGCGCAGTCGGGCGAGGATGGCACCGACATCGGCATCGAAGCCCGGCTTGGCGCGGCGGAATGCGGCATCGAGCGCGCCTTCGCTGATCGCCAAGCCGAACAACTCGGTGAACAGGCGCGACAGCCGCCGGTAGCTGACCGCATGGATGACGCGCAGGTAGATCGCGAGAGCCACGAGGTTGAGGCTGAATGGTGTGCCGGTCTCCATGCCTTCCGGGACGGCTGCCAGCGTGGTCGCCCCACAGCACGGACAATGGCCGGCATAGCGTTCGACGCGGGTGACGACCGGCTTGATCGGCGGCGGTTCGATCTTGTCGTGCGCTGCGCG
>NZ_JFHO01000278.1:0-1978 GCF_000724705.2 Acidiphilium sp. JA12-A1 | reverse complement strand
GTTTTGCACGCAGATCGGCAATGAGTGGTTCACCTGGTTCCGCACGCGGTCCTCGAAGAACCGGATGAACTTTCTTGATTCTGCTCCCGTGCCGGGCATACCGATTACGTGCTCAATGACGCCGGCCTACACCTACATGCGCGATCATCGGTCTTCCCGCCGCGACGATCGCCCTTCTGCGGCGAGCCCACAGACTCGGTTCGCTGATCAGCCGGCGTGGACGGCTTTTCTCGAGCGGCTCGGCTTCACCGCATTGGCGGTCACGCCTAACCCAGTGCGGGTTGCCACAGAAGCGGCGCGTATGGGGCAGCGTTCAGGCGCATGAATTTCTGTGCGATGCCGTTATTCTGAGCGACGACGCCGGACAATTCAATATCGGCCGGCACGCGTTGTGCTGGGTCCACGCGGAACGGCTGGTGCATAAACTGGACACGTTCAACGACCAGCATCGCGCCGCTCAAACGCGGGTTCGTGGCCTGATCTGGGATTTTTACGCGGACCTCAAAGCGTACCAGCAAAAACCGGGCAAGCGGCAGGCTCGGGCGTTACGGACCCGCTTCGACCGTATCTTCCTCTGCCGCACCGGCTTCGTGACGCTGGACCGTCTGCTGGCGCGGCTGCACGCCAACAAGGCCGAACTACTGATGGTGCTGGAACGGCCGGAAATCCCGCTCCACACCAATGGTTCGGAAAACGACATCCGCGGTCACGTCACGCGGCGGAAGATCAGCGCCGGAACCCGGAGTGAGACCGGCCGGGATTGCCGCGACGCGTTCCTGAGCCTCGCCAAGACCTGTGACAAACTTGGCATCGCGATCTGGGATTATCTGGGTAGCAGGTTCAAGGTGGTGGGGGCCGCGATCATCGCGCCGCTCGACTTCTACGTCAGAGCCCGCCTCCGCCCCACCTAACCAGTATCCGCGACAATTTCTTCGTTCCCGCCACCTGCTCGATCGTTGGCCTGCTGACCAAGTCGAACTCGGGTTACCCACCCTTTTGCCCCTCTTACCGAACTGAATCACAACCCGCTGAAATCGCTCAAATATCTTTTGCGGTCCGGCTCTTAAAAATCTTGAAATGATAAGGTGCTGTTGTGAATAAAAATCCTAAAGTTAGTATTGTTCTCCCAACATATAATCGTGCGAAATTAATTATGCGCGCTTTATATTCGATCAGGGATCAAAATTACAATAATTGGGAGCTTATAATTGTTGATGATGGAAGTTTTGATAATACAAAACATCTAATAGATGAATTCGCAAAAACCGTTAATCAAAATATTATCTATATTTACCAAGAAAATAGAGGGGCTGGAAGCGCTAGGAATGTATCTGCTCATCCTGGTCCGTCGATAAGTTGAATCGATTGTGAATTGACGTGACCACGGCGGATACGATTCGACGGGAGGCGTGAACGAGCTTCCTGACCTGTCTCTCCTATCGCACGCTGAGAAAGACGCGCTGATCCGCGCGCTATGGGACGCGTTGCAATCATCCGAGCGCAGGAACGCGGAACTGGCAATCCGGCTTTCGGATGCGGAACGCCGGATTGCGGAGTTGGAGGCGCGGCTAAACGAACCGCCGAAGCGGCCGGACAATTCGAGCCTGCCGCCATCGCGCGGGCAGAAGCCAAACCGGCCCGAGAAAAGTCCGCGCAAGGGGCCCCGCAAAGGCAGTCTCGGCCGTGAGGGTGGCGGTCGCTTGCTTGCCGAGAACCCCGATCAGACGGTGATCGCGAAGGCGGCGCATTGCCAGCACTGCCGTGCCGGGCTGACTGACGCGGATCAGCGCCTCGCGCAGCGCTACGACAAGATCGATCTGCCGCCGATCAAGCCGGTCGTCACCCGCGTCCGAACGCTATGCCGGCCATTGTCCGTGCTGTCGGGCGACCGCGCTGGCAGCCGTCCCGGAAGCGATGGANACCGGCACACCATTCAGCCTCAACCTCGTGGCTCTCGCGATCTACCTGCGCGTCATCC
>NZ_JFHO01000279.1:0-1181 GCF_000724705.2 Acidiphilium sp. JA12-A1 | reverse complement strand
TGGTACGATATCTTTTGCAATGAAGGGGGGTCATACGTTACAATTCCGCATGGCCCACACCCTGATCGGTTACGCCCGCTGTTCAACCGACCGGCAAGATCTCGCCGCGCAACGCGCCGAACTCGAACAGCTCGGGGTAAAGCCGGACCGCATCTATACGGACCATGGCCTCACAGGCACCAATCGTGCCCGCCCCGGGCTTGCTCAAGCCTTGGCGGCGGTGCGTAAAGGCGACACCCTGGTCGTGCCAAAACTCGACCGCCTTGCACGCTCCGTTCCAGATGCCCGTGCGATCGCCGATGAACTCATTACCCGCGGTGTCAAACTCGCGCTCGGCGCGGCCGTCTATGACCCAACCGACCCAATGGGGAAGATGTTCTTCAACATTCTCGCCACCTTCGCAGAGTTTGAGGCCGACCTGATCCGGTTACGTACCAGAGAAGGCATGGCCATCGCTCGCGCCAAAGGAAAATTACGCGGCAAAAGGCCGACGCTATCCGAAAGACAACAAAAAGAACTGCGCCGCATGTACGACACTGGCAATTATTCCATCACTGATCTCGCAGACCTATTCTCCGTCTCCCGCCCAACCATCTATCGTACCCTCGCCAGGCAGCCCGCCAACGCTTAGCGTACGATTTTGAACAGATCGTGCGGTGACCCCCTTTTCTGGAGACCATCAGGAAGTGTGGGGTGATCAGGCCGCGGCGGGGTGAGTTGCGCCATCTCCGTTGTCGTTAGCGAGCCCTGGGTACCAGCGCTCGAACAGAGGCCGTAGGGTGCCGTCGAGCGTTCGGGTCCGAACCTGCAGAAGCAGGTGGGCACCGCGCTTGGTCCATTGCATCTGCTGACGCTTGGCGAAGCGCTTGCTGATGACGGCATTGACTGTGCTCTCGGCCAAGCTGGAGGAGATGCGCTCGCCCGAACGGAACCGCTCGCCATAGTTGATCAGGCTGCCGGCGTTGCTGGCGATATAGCCAGCGAACTCATGTGCGGCGCGTTTGAACTTGCCCAAATTCGGGTAATTGACCTCCAGGCTGTCCACGTCATCCTCGAAGAATGCAATCTCTTTGCCGGCCCGGTGCTGGTTGCCGTGCCAGAGCAGCCACTTGATGCTGTCCAGCGAGGCGAGCAGGCGGGCACCCTCGGCCTCGTCGTGATGGACGACGCCGCGGGCATAC
>NZ_JFHO01000280.1:0-738 GCF_000724705.2 Acidiphilium sp. JA12-A1 | reverse complement strand
GCTTACACCCGCACCCGCGCAATGTCGGCAAGGCGGGCGCGCGGCCGTGTCTTGCGGGAAGCTTGGGCTCCAGTCATGCGCGAGAGTGCGCCGCTGACGAAAAATCGTCAACAGCGCACGCGGCGTGCCCGTTCCAGAGCGCGTAAGAAGAGACTGCCGGACCGCGCGGCAGGACTTGCCGAAGCGCTGCCGCAGGGAGGACATACGATGAAGATCGCACTTGATCCGTTCATGCACCGTCATCTTGGCCTGGAGGAACTACCCTTCAGAGTGAAGGAAATCGGCTTCGACTGGATCGAACTTTCCCGGGGAGATTTTCTGGAATGGTTCAAGGCGCCGCGGGTGTTTCCGGAACGGGTGCGGGGCTTCAGGCGGGCGCTGAAAGAGGCCGGTGTGGGGATCGCCTCGCTGCTGCCGATGTATCGCTGGGCGTCGAATGACGAGGACGAGCGCAAGGCCGCGGTGCGGCACTGGAAGCGCGCCATCGAGATCTGCCTCGAACTGGAAGTCGACACGATGAACTCGGAATTCGGCCGTGGCCCACACCCTGACAAGGGGGCCTGCTATTGTTGCCATACCGGCTCGATGATCGAGGCCTGCGAAGACTCCTGGTGGCGTTCAATGGAGGAACTTGTGCCAGTGTTCGAGCGGGAAGGTATGAACCTTCATGTCGAGCCGCATCCGGAGGACTGGGTGGAAACCCTTCAGCCGGCAGTGGACATCATCCGCACGGTCAAT
>NZ_JFHO01000281.1:0-1241 GCF_000724705.2 Acidiphilium sp. JA12-A1 | reverse complement strand
ATGCCTTCCGGGACGGCTGCCAGCGTGGTCGCCCCACAGCACGGACAATGGCCGGCATAGCGTTCGACGCGGGTGACGACCGGCTTGATCGGCGGCAGATCGATCTTGTCGTAGCGCTGCGCGAGGCGCTGATCCGCGTCAGTCAGCCCGGCACGGCAGTGCTGGCAATGCGCCGCCTTCGCGATCACCGTCTGATCGGGGTTCTCGGCAAGCAAGCGACCGCCACCCTCACGGCCGAGACTGCCTTTGCGGGGCCCCTTGCGCGGACTTTTCTCGGGCCGGTTTGGCTTCTGCCCGCGCGATGGCGGCAGGCTCGAATTGTCCGGCCGCTTCGGCGGTTCGTTTAGCCGCGCCTCCAACTCCGCAATCCGGCGTTCCGCATCCGAAAGCCGGATTGCCAGTTCCGCGTTCCTGCGCTCGGATGATTGCAACGCGTCCCATAGCGCGCGGATCAGCGCGTCTTTCTCAGCGTGCGATAGGAGAGACAGGTCAGGAAGCTCGTTCACGCCTCCCGTCGAATCGTATCCGCCGTGGTCACGTCAATTCACAATCGATTCAACTTATCGACGGACCAGGATGAGCAGATACCGCAGCGCTACGACAAGATCGATCTGCCGCCGATCAAGCCGGTCGTCACCCGCGTCGAACGCTATGCCGGCCATTGTCCGTGCTGTGGGGCGACCACGCTGGCAGCCGTCCCGGAAGGCATGGAGACCGGCACACCATTCAGCCTCAACCTCGTGGCTCTCGCGATCTACCTGCGCGTCATCCATGCGGTCAGCTACCGGCGGCTGTCGCGCCTGTTCACCGAGTTGTTCGGCTTGGCGATCAGCGAAGGCGCGCTCGATGCCGCATTCCGCCGCGCCAAGCCGGGCTTCGATGCCGATGTCGGTGCCATCCTCGCCCGACTGCGCCGCGCGCGGGTCGTCTGCTCCGACGAAACCTCGGTGCGGATCAACGGCCGGACCCACTGGAACTGGGTATTTCAGAACGACGAAGTCGTCATCCATGTGATCCGGCCAAGCCGGGGCGCCAACGTCGTCGCGGAGGTAATGGACGGCCATCGCCCCGCTATCTGGATCTCCGATCTCTATGGCGCCCAGCGCGGTCATGCCGATGACTGGCAGATTTGCCTCGCCCACCAACTCCGGGACTGCAAATTCGCGATCGAGGCGGTGATACGATCTTCGCACCCAGAATGAACGGCCTGCTGCTCCGCGCCGTCGTGCTGGCGCGGCGCC
>NZ_JFHO01000282.1:0-1292 GCF_000724705.2 Acidiphilium sp. JA12-A1 | reverse complement strand
ACAAGGCGAGCAACCNCGGGCATCGTCGATTGACCCTCGATGATATTGCACCAGCACGAAGCGGCGTAGTTTCCGGACCGAAATGGCCTGCGGTTCCTTGAGGCAATGGTGCCAGGATCGTCCGGCCATCCGGCGTTATCCAGCGCTCTCGCAGGTAACGGGTCGCCGTCGCCGAAATCACGAGGTCCTGGACCAGAAAAGGTTCATGACCTTTGAAAACAGCTCCTGGCGGGACCTCAATCCCGATCACCTTTTCTTCGACTTTGACCCGGGGTGAGACCTTGCCCCGAACGGGACGCTTCTCCTGCTTCTGGGGCTTCGGCGGCGCTGTTCCTTTTTCCATGCCACTCGGTTTGATATGCGGGCGACCCTTCAGTGCGACGTCCTGGCCGAGGATGCGGATCCGTCCGGCGTCAGGGGTCAGTAGGCCTGACAGCAGCTTGACCAAGGTGGACTTACCGGCGCCGTTCTCGCCAAGAAGCGCATGCACCTCGCCGGCATGGACCGTGAAGGACGCATTCTTCAGAGCAATGGTCGCCCCGAAGCGCTTGGCAATCTCGGTAAGATCGAGAGCGGGCTCCGTAAACCCTTCCCCTGCCGGCGGAGCCGATGCTGGAGAGGGAGCGGGGGGCACGTGACCGATCGTGCTCACTGCTCCGGCGTACCGTGGAGGCCGCCTGCAGACCGACCTCGGGCGTCTGTGGCGAGTAGATCGAGGCGAACCAGCCCGGATTACTGATGATGGCCGGCTGGAAGACGTTGCACCCCGCTTCCATCTCCATCCACGCACCCTTTTGGCACAGTTTGACGCTCGCATTGGTCACCAGCGGCAGAGGCAGCTTCGTGAGTTTGGGCACCTTCTTGCCTTCGAGAATCTGCACCGCAAGCTTGAGCGCAAGCGCACCGGAATACGGCGGTGAGGCGTAGGAGATGCTCGGCGCCCCCATCGGCCGATAAGTATCGTGCGCGCCCTTCACCGTCTTGTCGCCAACGGGAAGCATTTGGATGCGATGGCCGTTCGAGCCTTCACCGGCGCAGGCTCGAAGCTTGCTGTCGGGGATGCCCGCCTGTTTCTCCATCGAATTGGCTGTATAGCAGCCGACCTGCATCCACAGACCATTGATGTCCTTCCAGGGATGCGTGGTCACGATCTTGGTCAGCGCCGTCCGGGCGACGGCCTGGCTCCACATACCCGGAGCCGACGCGATGATGTGTATACCGGGATATTTGGCGAAGACCTCTTTGGCGGCCTTGGTACGATCGGTATCGACGGACGTTCCAGGAACGCCCGT
>NZ_JFHO01000283.1:0-1049 GCF_000724705.2 Acidiphilium sp. JA12-A1 | reverse complement strand
ATGTGACGGATCTCGATGCAAAGATCGACGCACTGGAGAGACAGCTGCTCGAACAGCACAAGGCCAAACGCGGTCAGCAAGCTCCTCGCCGCGATTCCCGGCKTKGGGGCAATCACCGCGATCACCATGGCGCTCAATGTGAACCCCGCGAATTTTGAGACCGGGCGGCATTTTGCAGCGTGGCTCGGGCTGACTCCGCGAGAGCATTCCACCGGCGGCAAGCATCGTATGGGAAAGATAAGTAAGGCAGGCAATGAGAGGTTGCGGCAGTTGCTCGTGGTCGGGGCGATGGCGGTGATCCGCTTCGCTAAACCAGGCAGCAAATCAGCGACCGCTTGGCTGTTGCAATTGCTGGAGCGGAAGCCGCGCAAGGTCGCGGCGATCGCTCTGGCCAACAAGATGGCCCGGATCATCTGGGCCATGATGGCGCGTGGTGAAGCGTATCGGCGTCAGCCGGTAGCCGCCTGATCCGCGCGCCGGTGCCGAGGGTTTAGGGGCAAACAGGAGATGGTTATCGGTCGAACCGACGAGCAACAAAATCCGTCTGAATCTACGGCAGTTCCATGCCGCAATTTCTGTTTGGATGTTGCTCGCGGCACCCATCTGGGCCAGCGGTCAGACCACCGCGTCAAAGGCCGGACACATGACCGCATTCGAACCGATACCAAATTCTGCTTTAACGACTTGAACCCAACGGGCCGTCCACACATGATTCAGAATCCGTGCTGGTGAAGGAGGCCGGCATGGATGGGCCAACCACTATCGATGGATCTTCGTCGGCGGCTTTTGGCGGCGATTGATGAGGGGATGAGTTGCCGGGCAGCGGCAGCCCGCTTTGGGGTGGCGCCGGCGACGGCAATCCGCTGGCGAGCGCAGCGTCGCGATACCGGCAGCTTTGCTCCGAAGCCTCAGGGTGCGACACGCGCTCACGTCGGGTTGAGGAACGGCGGGCGGACATTCTCGCAATCTGGGAAACGCGTAAGGACATCTCGCTTGCAGAGCTGCGCCTGGCGCTGATCGAGGTCGGCTTGCACGTCTCGGTGCCGGGC
>NZ_JFHO01000284.1:0-689 GCF_000724705.2 Acidiphilium sp. JA12-A1 | reverse complement strand
GCGCTGGCCGACCAGGGCAAGGTCACCCTCGCACCCGCGAATACCGGCTGGACAGGCCAATGCCGCCCTGCACGACCTGCATCACGGCAAGTCCGACGGCCGCGACCGTGACTGATTACCCTGAACGAAGCGAAAAAAACACGACTCACACGTCAAATCCGAAGAAGAACGGATCCAGTGTACACACGAAAGACGGCGAAGAGATCTTCATCATCGACGGCCACGTCCATCTCTGGGATGCCAGCCCCGAGAACATCAGGAACATTCACGGCAAGCAATTCATCGACTGCTTTTATGGCTACCACGCCTCGCTCTCCCCGCCGGAGCAGCTCTGGACGCCGGAGAAATTCGCCAAATACGGCGCCGAGCAGATGGTGCAGGACCTGTTCATCGACGGGCCGGACGACATGGCGATCTTCCAGCCCACCTACCTCAAGGATTTCTACAAGACCGGCTTCAACACGCTCGAACAGAACGCGGCGCTGAAAACCCGCTACCCCGACCGCTTCATCCTCAACGGCGCCTTCGACCCGCGCGACGGCGAGGGCGGGCTCGAAGCCCTCGAAGCCATGGCCGAGATCCACAAGATCAAGGGGGTGAAGCTCTACACCGCCGAATGGAAGGGCGACAGCCGCGGCTACAAGCTCTCCGATCCCGCCGCCTACAAGTATCTCGAACGCTGCGAGAAG
>NZ_JFHO01000285.1:0-1038 GCF_000724705.2 Acidiphilium sp. JA12-A1 | reverse complement strand
GACCCGTGAGCTTGATGGCCGGACGACCGGCCGGCGCTGGTGARGGGGCTACGTGAGGCCTGGGCTGAGCAAGTCAACGCGGCCCTGGAACGGGCACGGGTGACGGCGCGGGTGGATCATCGCAGCTTTGCCAGGCGGGACGCCGAACGCGGGCTCGACCCTCGTGACCGGTTTAGGCCGCCCGGTGTTCACCTTGGCCCCGGTGCCATGGCGATCGAGCGCCGGGCGGCCCGTGAGCGGATGCGGGGCCTGTCGGATGATGCCGGGGTGATGGCGCGCCACCGGGCCAAGCAGTTGCGGGGTGCCAGTCGCCGGGACGCGATGCGAGAGGAGCGGAGCGAGCGTCATCTTGAGGGCCCGAAGTAACGAAACGCCCTGCGCTGTAGCATAAGCGGACAAAGTGGGAACGTTGACTGGTTGGGATGGAGGTTTTCTGCGGGTTTGAGCGGAGAGCGCGGTTCTGAGGCCGGAACCGCGCGATGACGGAAAACACCTGTTTTCCGTCGGTGGTCCGAGACCTGCCGAAAAGTCCCAGATTTTGTGCCGAATCATGTACGGAAAACATAGTCGGAATGGCATGATATACGGAAACCGTCTCGAAGGGGATTTCCGTACATGCTGATCGGCTACATGCGCGTCTCGACCGACAATGACCGACAGGTGCTCGACCTGCAACGCGACGCCCTGCTCGGAGCCGGGGTCGATGAGCGGCATCTGTTCGAGGATCGTGCCGGGGGCAGCCGGCGCGACCGGCCGGGCCTCGCTGCGGCACTGGCCTATCTGAAATCCGGCGATTGCCTCGTGGTCTGGAAGCTGGACCGGCTCGGCCGGTCGCTGCCGCATCTTCTGGAGACGGTGAACAGCCTTAGGGCGCGTGGCGTCGGCTTCCGGTCGCTGACCGAGCAGATGGACACCACGACGCCGCAGGGGGAATTCCTGTTTCATGTCTTTGGCGCTCTGGCGCAGTTCGAGCGTTCGCTGATCCAGGAGCGTGTGCAGGCAGGTCTGGCGGCCGCCCGTCGGCGGGGCAGGCGTGGT
>NZ_JFHO01000286.1:0-556 GCF_000724705.2 Acidiphilium sp. JA12-A1 | reverse complement strand
GCATGTCGATCCTGCGCTGGTCGAAAGAGCGGAACGTGGAATGGCATTACATCGCGCCCGGCAAGCCCCAGCAAAACGGGTTCGTCGAGAGCTTCAACGCCCGGCTCCGGGACGAGTGTCTGAACGAGACCTTGTTCACGAGCCTGCCTCAAGCGAGGTCCGTGCTGGCCGCCTGGCGTCACGACTATAATCATCACGCCCCATTCGAGCCTGGGCACAAACCCGGCAGAGGTGCGGGAAAATCAGCGGCGCGCCGGTTGGGGTTAACCCCAACCGGCTGTTGCACCTACGCCCAATCGTGGGCATCACTCGAGGATGAGACTCTACTCCTGAATGGCGGGAACTTAGGGCTCAGACCATGACCGTCAGCAACGCGGCGACCCTCCCGCTTCAGCCTCCAGCTCGTGCGATGTTCGCCGGATATGCCCGCACGAACGGAATTAGCGCAGCGCTCAACTCATTTCCGGCCGAGGCAAGAAAGAAGTTCAAGGCACAGCTTTCTGCCTCGCGTCCGTCATGGTGGAACCCGGCCACGATCTGGGCAACTTGGCCCGAC
>NZ_JFHO01000287.1:0-611 GCF_000724705.2 Acidiphilium sp. JA12-A1 | reverse complement strand
TTCATGACCTCGGGTCCGGTCGTCGTCCAGGTTCTCGGAAGGCGACGACGCCGTGGCCCGCAACCGCGCGATCATGGGCGCGACGACCCCAGGAAGGCCGAGGCCGGCGACCATCCGCGCCGAATTCGCCGAGGACATCGAGGCGAACTCCGTCCACGGCTCCGACGCGGCGGACACCGCGGCGCAGGAAATCGCCTTCTTCTTCGCCGGCGTCGAGATCGTCGGCTGATCTGACCGGCACATGCAAAAAGGGGCCTCGGGCCCCCTTTTTCATGCCGCGGTCACGCGGGTCTCAGGGCGCGCGGCCGAGATTGACCTGGTTCGGATTGGTCACCGCGCCGCCGATCGCGCCCACGGCGCCGCCGATCAGCGCGCCCGTCGCCGCCGAGCCGCCCGTCGCAGCCCCCAGGATCGCACCGGTGCCCGCGCCGATCGCGCCGCCGGAGAGAGCCCGCTGGCCGGGCGTATAGCCGCAACCCGCCAGCCCCAGCGCCACCACCGAGAGCAGCACGGGAACGATTAGCACCTGTTTCGATCTCACAGTCATTTCGGGATCTCCTTGTTTTGTTTCAAGCGATATAGGGTTTCGCGTTGCGACTGCATGGCCCCCG
>NZ_JFHO01000288.1:0-413 GCF_000724705.2 Acidiphilium sp. JA12-A1 | reverse complement strand
GTGGCTCCCGTGGCACCCGTCGCGCCCGTGGCGCCTGTGGCACCCGTGGCACCCGTTGCGCCCGTGGCACCCGTCGCGCCGGTGGCACCCGTGGCACCCGTCGCGCCGGTGGCYCCSGTGGCTCCGGTGGCGCCCGTSGCKCCGGTGGCACCCGTCGCGCCCGTGGCACCCATCGCGCCCGTGGCACCTGTGGCACCCGTGGCACCCATCGCGCCCGTGGCRCCTGTGGCACCCGTGGCGCCGGTGGCACCCGTGGCACCCGTCGCGCCCGTGGCACCCGTCGCACCCATCGCGCCCGTGGCACCCATCGCGCCCGTGGCACCYGTSGCACCCGTCGCRCCCGTGGCACCCGTCGCGCCCGTGGCCCCCGTTGCGCCGGTGGCACCCGTCGCGCCTGTGGCACCCGTGGCGCC
>NZ_JFHO01000289.1:0-397 GCF_000724705.2 Acidiphilium sp. JA12-A1 | reverse complement strand
GGCGACGAGGCTGGCGGCGGCATCGAGGGTCGGTGCGGAGATGGAACCGGTGCCCGAGCTGGTGATGGATCCGCTTGTTGCGGAGAGGGCGAGGAGCGAGGCGAGGCTGACCTGCCCGGCGATGTCGAAGCCACCGGCGCTGGTGTCGGTGAGGCTTGCGCTGGTGGCGTTGAAGGGACCGGCGATGGTGAGGGGCGCGTTGTCGTCGAGGGTGAAGCTGCCGACGTTGATGCTGCCGAGAGTGGTGATGGAGTTGCTGCCGGTGAGGGCGACGAGGCTTGCGGCGGCATCGAGTGTTGTGGCGTTGACGTAGCCGGAGCCCGCATTGGCGATGGTGCCCGAGCCGGCGTCGAGGCTGAGGATCGTTGCGTCGAGACTGGCGTTGATGCCGATGTTC
>NZ_JFHO01000290.1:0-264 GCF_000724705.2 Acidiphilium sp. JA12-A1 | reverse complement strand
CGCCACCGCGCCCGCCCCGGCCAGCGCCATCCCGCCGAGTGCCGCCCGCGAAACGCCGAGCACCTGGCCGAACAGCAGCGCATAGACCTGCGCGGCATAGCGATCGGTCCAGGAAAGCAGCAGCGCGCCGGTCGCGAGCAGCATCACCAAAGTCAGCGCCGTCGCCACCTCGGGCCGGCCGCGCCGGCCGAGCGCCCAGATCGCGACCACGCCGGCGAGCCCGAACCCCGCAACCCCGGCGGAGGGCGCGATGCCGAGCAGCAC
>NZ_JFHO01000291.1:0-634 GCF_000724705.2 Acidiphilium sp. JA12-A1 | reverse complement strand
TGCGGTCGCTTGCTTGCCGAGAACCCCGAGCAGACGGTGATCGCGAAGGCGCGCATTGCCAGCACTGCCGTGCCGGGCTGACTGACGCGGATCAGCGCCTCGCGCAGCGCACGACAAGATCGATCTGCCGCCGATCAAGCCGGTCGTCACCCGCGTCGAACGCTATGCCGGCCATTGTCCGTGCTGTGGGGCGACCACGCTGGCAGCCGTCCCGGAAGGCATGGAGACCGGCACACCATTCAGCCTCAACCTCGTGGCTCTCGCGATCTACCTGCGCGTCATCCATGCGGTCAGCTACCGGCGGCTGTCGCGCCTGTTCACCGAGTTGTTCGGCTTGGCGATCAGCGAAGGCGCGCTCGATGCCGCATTCCGCCGCGCCAAGCCGGGCGTCGATGCCGATGTCGGTGCCATCCTCGCCCGACTGCGCCGCGCGCGGGTCGTCTGCTCCGACGAAACCTCGGTGCGGATCAACGGCCGGACCCACTGGAACTGGGTATTTCAGAACGACGAAGTCGTCATCCATGTGATCCGGCCAAGCCGGGGCGCCAACGTCGTCGCGGAGGTAATGGACGGCCATCGCCCCGCTATCTGGATCTCCGATCTCTATGGCGCCCAGCGCGGTCATGCCGATGAC
>NZ_JFHO01000292.1:0-849 GCF_000724705.2 Acidiphilium sp. JA12-A1 | reverse complement strand
ATTACCTCACCATCGCGATGGCGCGCGAGCCGGTGGAGCAGTTCCGCGTGATCGTATCTCGACAACCGCAACCGGCTGCTCGGCCGACGACGGTGGCCTCGCGCGGGACGGTGAACCATACCCAGGTCTATGTGCGCGAGGTGGTGCGGCGGGAGCATGTCGCCGAGGCGATCGCCTATCGGCATCGCCAGCCCGGCCGGGCGGCGCCGGCACGGCGGCTGGCGGCGCAGGCGGGGGACTGAGCATTTTTCCGATCCGGACGGATCGGATGAATGATCCTCTCCGATGACTAACCAAGCATCCTCATCCGAACGGATGTTTTCGTCTGACCGGATGGTGCTCTAACGACGATGGACAGGGCCGGGCCGACGCATCGCACGGTCCGGGGGACTGCGTTACCCGAGTGTATGAGCTGGCACCAACAATAAACTTGCACCGGCAACATTCTATGGATTAAAGAAGGGTAACTTCGCTGATTTACTGTATTTATCTTTTAGATATAATATAATTTTCGCCCATCCTCGTCACCGGGGCGGGCAACCTGATCAACGCCAGCGGAAATGCCGCCGTCACCGTTGCCGCAGCTTCCGGTGCCGCGGCAGACACCATCGTCGCCACCGGGTTCGACGTCATCACGACGCAGACGGGCAATAGCGTGATTTCCATCCCGGGCGGATCCTGGAATTCAACCATCAACGACATCGGCGGGAATGACACGATCTTCGCCGGAAGCCCCTCCCCCGGCGGAAGCAACGGGCTTGCCATCAACGGCGGCCGCGGGACGCTGTTTATCAACGACCTGGCAAGCGGCCGAAAGATCGTCATGACCGGTGGCGAAGGTGCGGTTAC
>NZ_JFHO01000293.1:0-440 GCF_000724705.2 Acidiphilium sp. JA12-A1 | reverse complement strand
GGGCGTTGAACGCGCCGTTGAGGCCGGGGCGTGTAGATCACCGCCAKTTGAAGCGCGAATGTGAGGCCGATCGCGCCGAGCAGCGGCCTGTTCGAGAGCAGCCCCTGGGTGAACAGCGACGCGCGCGACGAACGGATCGCCATGATCTGCCACATCTGCACGAAGGTCAGCACGGTGAAAACCATCGTCTGCCAGTGGGTATCGCCGAGGCGGAGCGCTCCCGCTTCCGTGAACAGCGTGATCGCGGCCATGTATCGACCAGGCAGGCCACCCGGCGCCGCGCCGCGCGCTGAGGCCTATCACGATCGATGAGCGGCTGCGTCACGCCCGGCAGGCGGTGTGGGTGGCGGTRCAGATCGGCGTCGCCCCGCAACGAAATCCGTGGCCTGCGCGATCTCGTCGTCCCGCTCCACCCGCGCCAAGCAGATCATAAGATACTT
>NZ_JFHO01000294.1:0-393 GCF_000724705.2 Acidiphilium sp. JA12-A1 | reverse complement strand
GCCGGGCACCGAATACAAGGGATATCTAGTCTGATTCGGCCGAATCGGACAAATGGGTTTTTCACGAATATTTTTCCCGCGCTGGCCATGATCACGGCGCGGGGGATGCCGGCGAGGTCGGGTTCGGCGGTGGCGTCCAGCCCGTGCGCGGCGGCGAGGGCGGCCAGCGGCGGGCACGCGGTCGATCCCGATGCCGAAGGCGTCGGGGTATTCGGCGAGGGCGGCGAGGAGCAGGGCGCCGGTGCCGGTGCCGAGATCGAGGATCGTGCGGATCGTGCGCCGGTCGGGGCGGTGGCGCAGCGCGGCCTCGATCAGGGTTTCGGTGTCAGGCCGGGGGATGAGGGTGGCGGGCGAGACGGCGAGGTCGAGGCTCCAGAAGCCCTTCGCGCCGGT
>NZ_JFHO01000295.1:0-474 GCF_000724705.2 Acidiphilium sp. JA12-A1 | reverse complement strand
TGGAGCAGGGCTGACATGGCGAACGTGAACATCCGCATCAACGGCTTCTCCTATTCGGTGAGCTGCGAGGACGGGCAGGAGCGGCACTTGCAGGCGATCGGACCGTCCCCGTAGAGTCGACCGTCCGGTGAAGCACGCCATCCTAGGCGACGCGGCGAGCAGACCGGCGAGGCGCGGCTGCTGGTGCTGGCGGCACTTCTGCTGGCCGACGAGCTGCACGACCTGCGGGCCACCCACGAGGCGTTGCGGGCGGCGAAGCCCACCGGCGTTTCCCCCGAGCATGTCGCAAGGCTGCGGCGCGTCGCCGCGCGCGCGGAGGAGATTGCGGCGGACCTCGCGGAGTCCTAAGTTGCGGGGGCGAGGCTGCCCGGTGCGTCAGGCAAGCACATCCCCGGGGCCAGTAAGTATCTCCCAGGGAGCTGGCTCTGTCGGAACCGTGGTTCCGGTATTTCCGGCGCCCACCTGCTCACGCAG
>NZ_JFHO01000296.1:0-656 GCF_000724705.2 Acidiphilium sp. JA12-A1 | reverse complement strand
GGCAACCCATTCCCGAAAGGACCGACCATGCGGCGACTCTGGCTCGAACAGGCCGTTTTTCTCCCCGAAGGATGGGCGTCCGGCGCGCGCTCGACATCGACGGGTCCGGCCGCATCGCCGGCCTCGCCGCGAATGCCCCGCCGGCCGATCGCGAAAACCGTCCCCGGCTGCGTGCTGCCCGGCCTGCCCAACCTGCACAGCCACGGCTTCCAGCGGGCGATGTCCGCGCTCGCCCAGCGCCGCCGCGCCGCCGCCGAGGATTTCTGGTCCTGGCGCGGCGTGATGTACCGCACCGCCCTCGCGCTGCCGCCGGACGACATCGCCGCCGTCACCGCCATGGCCTTCATGGAAATGCTCGAGCGCGGCTTCACCGCGGTCGCCGAATTCCATTACCTGCACAACGATTCCGCCGGCGCCCCCTATGCCGATCCCGCCGAGCTCGCCACGCGGGTGATCGAGGCGGCGGCGCAAACCGGCATCGGCCTCACCCTGCTGCCGGTGCTCTACAGCGCCGCCGGCCCCAACCGCCCGCCCGAGCCGGGCCAGCGCCGCTTCATCACCGATCTCGACGGGTTTCTCCGCCTGCACGCGGCCACGGCGGAACGGCTGCGCGCCCTGCCGGGCGCCGTGCTCGGCGCCGCGCCGCACTCGCTGCG
>NZ_JFHO01000297.1:0-713 GCF_000724705.2 Acidiphilium sp. JA12-A1 | reverse complement strand
CTGCGGTGTTGCCCAAAATGCTTGTCGCCGACGATGTCGCGCGGGCCGCCTTCGCCTTTTGGGGACCAGTGTCCGAACTCCAGTCGAGCTCTGGGCGCTACAAAGTTCCCGCCGGGCTTGTCGGGGCGAAGGTGCGCGCCTTCCTGGACGTCGTGGAGAAATCCTTCCCAGACAGGGCATTTCTGCCGCCTGCGTGACGCGGGTGCGCGGTTCCGACGCACATTCGGAAATAATCGCCAAGAAAATGCAACGCCCCTGAAGGGTCAGCGTGCAAGAAAACGTTCGAGATTGCTGCGGACGATAAGGCGGTGGAACGGGGCAATCGTCATCAGGTACACGCGGCCCGGCAGATTATGGCAGTGCACGGCCGTGGTCATGATAAGGACGCGCTTCTCCTCGTCCGTCGTGACCCGTACCAGGACTGAGGCTCTAAAATCGAGGTGCCGGTCGTCTTCCCCCAGCACAAGCTCCCGCTCCGAACGCGCCAGGACCGGAAAGAACGCCACGGTCGCGCGACCTTCGGACTCGGCATCCTGCCGTATCCGCCGAGAGGATTTTACGCCGCCCGCCGAGACGACGGCGTCGCGGAGGCGGAGCAGCACCCGAAACCAGGCCGGTGGGTGTTCCAGGGCCTCGCGCGCCAGGGCCTCGATATCATGGGGCGCCTCGTCGGGCAGCATGATGGCATAGGCGTCGACCAGATCCGCACCGAC